>NZ_JBOGBT010000046.1:0-53416 GCF_051656365.1 Silvania sp.
ACCGCGGTACCGCCCAGCGCCAGCTCCGCCAGATGCGGCAGGCTGTGGTCGATGTGGCGCAGGATATGTTCAAGCATCGCCACCCAGCCAGAAATCTCCTGACCCAGCGTCAGCGGCGTAGCGTCCTGCAGATGGGTACGGCCAATTTTGACGATATCGGCAAAGGCATGGGCCTTCTGGTCGAGGGTCTGTTTCAGCACATTCAATTGGGGGATCAACTGCTCGCGCAGGGCAATCAGTGCCGCCACGTGCATCGCCGTCGGGAAGACGTCATTGGAGCTTTGGCTTTTGTTAACGTCATCGTTGGGGTGGATTTTGCGTTCCATGCCGCGCACTCCGCCGAGCAGTTCGCTGCCCCGGTTTGCCAGCACTTCGTTCATGTTCATGTTGCTCTGCGTACCGGAGCCGGTTTGCCAGATGGCGAGGGGAAATTCATCAGGGTGTTTTCCCGCCAGCACTTCATCAGCGGCGGTAATAATTACGGTGGCTTTCTCCGCCGCCAGCAGGCCCAGATCCTGGTTCACTTTGGCGGCCGCGCGTTTGGTCAGCGCCAGCGCCTGGATAAGCGAGACAGGCATTTTTTCAGTGGAGATACGGAAGTGTTCCAGCGAACGCTGGGTTTGCGCGCCCCAAAGTTTGTCCTGCGGGACGTCGATGGCACCCATCGAGTCTTTCTCACTGCGTGAGGTGGTCATTACTTTCTCCTTGATAACAACGAAGTGGGTTGCTCACAGCTCAAAGAAATAAGTATTGATGAGAACGGGAAAACGGTATGGCGCTTTGTGCGCTCTTTTTTTACCGGGCGGCATTCGCACCGCCCGGCATAACTACAGACTTACTTTACACAAGCAGAACACTGGGAGGACTGGATCTGCTTGAAGAAGTCATTGCCTTTGTCATCCACCAGGATAAACGCCGGGAAGTCCTCGACTTCGATTTTCCAGATAGCTTCCATCCCCAGCTCCGGGTATTCCACGCACTCCAGGCTTTTGATACTGCCCTGCGCCAGCACCGCGGCCGGGCCGCCGATGCTGCCCAGATAGAAGCCGCCATGTTTGTGGCAGGCGTCGGTCACCTGTTGGCTGCGGTTGCCCTTCGCCAGCATGATCATGCTGCCGCCGTTGGCCTGCAGCTGATCGACATAGGAGTCCATACGGCCTGCAGTGGTTGGGCCTAACGAGCCGGACGCATAGCCATCCGGTGTTTTTGCCGGGCCTGCGTAGTAGATCGGGTGATCTTTAATGTACTGCGGCAGCCCTTCGCCGTTATCCAGACGCTCCTGCAACTTAGCGTGCGCGATATCGCGACCGACAATAATGGTGCCGTTCAGCGACAGACGGGTGGAGACCGGATAGGCAGAAAGTTGCGCGAGGATCTCGCTCATTGGACGGTTCAGGTTAACGTGGACCGCTTCCCCCTCGCCCGCCTTACGCAGCGCTTCCGGGATGTATTTGCCTGGGTTGTTTTCCAGCTTTTCGATCCAGACGCCGTCGCGGTTGATTTTGGCCTTGATGTTGCGGTCTGCCGAGCAGGAGACGCCCATTCCCACCGGGCAGGAGGCACCGTGACGCGGCAGGCGGATCACGCGGATGTCGTGGGCAAAGTATTTGCCGCCAAACTGTGCGCCCAGACCAAGGTTCTGCGCTTCGACCAGCAGTTCTTGCTCGAGCTGAACGTCACGGAACGCCTGACCGTGTTCATTCCCTTCGGTCGGGAGGCCATCGTAGTATTTGGTGGAGGCCAGCTTGACGGTTTTCAGGGTGCTTTCTGCCGAAGTCCCCCCGATGACAAACGCGATGTGGTACGGCGGGCAGGCTGCGGTGCCGAGGGTGCGCATCTTCTCGACCAGGTAGTTTTTCAGCTTGCCCGGCGAGAGCAGCGCTTTGGTTTCCTGATAGAGATAGGTTTTATTGGCGGAACCGCCGCCCTTGGCGATGCACAGGAATTTGTATTCGTCGCCATCGACGCTGTACAGGTCAATCTGCGCCGGCAGGTTGGTGCCGGTGTTGACCTCTTTGTACATATCCAGCGCCGCATTTTGCGAGTAGCGCAGGTTATCTTCGATATAGGTGTTGTACACGCCGTGGGCCAGGGCCGCTTCATCACCGCCGCCGGTCCAGACGCGCTGGCCTTTTTTACCGGTAATGATGGCAGTGCCGGTGTCCTGACAGGTCGGCAGAATGCCTTTGGCGGCGATATCGGAGTTACGCAGGAACTGCAGCGCGACGTATTTGTCGTTTTCGCTGGCCTGCGGATCGCTGAGAATATCGGCCACCTGCTGCTGATGCGCCGGGCGCAGCATAAAGGAGGCATCGTGGAAAGCGTGCTGCGCCAGCAGCGTCAGCGCCTGCGGATCGACTTTGAGGATCTCTTGTCCCTCAAATTCAGAGACGGAAACGTGGTCGCGGGTTAACAGGTAATATTCGGTCTGATCCTTTGCCAGCGGGAAAGGATCCTGGTAATGGAAGGGTTTGTTCGACATTGATCTCTCACTTACGACATTGCTGATTATGGTTCAGGCAGATCTTCCGTTGCCCTGCTTAAAAGCGAGTTGGCCTATCCTACACAATTTTTTAACAAAAACTGAGACTAGTACGACTTTTTCCGCGCAGAGGTTACTTCCGCCCGGTTTATTGCTTTAATACGGGCAGTTAATTCCACATTTGAAACAGGGCTTGATAATGCAAAAACTCATCAACTCAGTGCAGAACTACGCCTGGGGAAGTCAAACTGCGTTAACGGATCTCTACGGCATCGCCAACCCGGACAACCTGCCGATGGCAGAGTTGTGGATGGGCGCGCACCCGAAGAGCAGCTCAAAAATTGACGATGCCCACGGCATACGCGCTCTGCGCGATGTGATCGATGCCGATAAAGAGACGCTGTTAGGTAGCGCTGTCGCCCAACGTTTTGGCGAACTGCCGTTCCTGTTTAAGGTCTTGTGCGCCGATCAGCCCCTCTCTATCCAGGTCCATCCCAACAAACATGCTTCGGAAGAAGGCTTTGCCAAAGAGAACGCGGCCGGTATTCCGCTGGATGCCGCTGAGCGTAACTATAAAGACCCGAATCACAAACCTGAGCTGGTGTTCGCCCTGACCCCGTTCCTGGCGATGAACGCCTTCCGCGAGTTCTCTGAGATCGTCTCCCTGCTGCAGCCGGTTGCCGGGGCGCACAGCGCGATTGCCCACTTCCTCGAAAAACCCGATGCCAGCCGTCTGAGCCACCTGTTCGCCAGCCTGCTGAATATGCAGGGCGACGAGAAAGCGCGCGCGCTGGGCGTGCTGAAAGCCGCGCTGAACAACCAGCAGGGCGAGCCGTGGCAGACCATTCGCGTGATTTCAGAATTTTACCCGGACGACAGCGGCCTGTTCTCTCCGCTGCTGCTGAACGTGGTGAAACTGGCCCCCGGCGAAGCGATGTTCCTGTTTGCCGAAACGCCGCACGCCTACCTTAAAGGGGTGGCGCTGGAGGTGATGGCCAACTCCGATAACGTTCTGCGCGCGGGGCTGACGCCGAAGTATATCGATATCCCGGAACTGGTTGCCAACGTGCAGTTCGTTGCCAAACCGGCGGCGGAGCTGCTCACCCAGCCGGTACAAAACGGCGCTGAGCTGGACTTCCCGATCCCGGTAGATGACTTTGCCTTTTCCCTGCATGCCCTGAGCAGCACAGAAACGGTTATCGCCCAGCAGAGCGCCGCGATCCTGTTCTGCGTGGACGGCGAAGCGGTACTGAGCAAGGGCGACGAGCGGCTGGTACTGCAGCCTGGCGAGTCCGCCTTTATCGCCGCCAACGACTCACCGGTTAGCGTCAGCGGCGTCGGACGACTGGCAAGGGTATTCAATAAGCTGTAGTGACCTACTGATTGTTTTAACAATTATTGCTAAGCTATAGGTAACCTTATGACCTTACCGGGCGGTTTTGACCGCTCGGTTTCATTTTTATGGATAATCACGATGAAAAAATCGGTTATAGCTGCAGGCATTATTGTTGCGTTAGGCGTGGTCTGGACAGGTGCTTCCTGGTTTACCGGGAAACAGCTGGAAACCCGCATGGCCGAGATGGTGGCTCAGGCAAATAGCGAAATCAAAAAATCCGGGCTCGAACTGAGCTATCAGGACTATCAGCGCGGCGTGTTCTCCAGCCATCTGCAGCTGGTGGTTAAACCGCTGGCCGGCACCGAAAGCCCGTGGCTGAAGCCGGGCGAGAGCATTATCCTGAACGAAGAGGTCGATCATGGCCCGTTCCCGTTGACCCAGCTGAAAACCTTCAACCTGATCCCGTCGATGGCCTCGGTTAAAACCACCCTGGTGAACAACGAAGCCGCGAAGCCGCTGTACGATCTGGCGAAGAATGAATCCCCGTTCGTGGTGGACACCCGCATCAGCTATGCCGGTGACACCCGCTCCGATATCGCCCTGAAACCGCTGAACTACGAGAGCGGCGACGAGAAAGTGGCCTTCAGCGGCGGTAACTTCCAGCTGGATGCGGATCGCGAAGGCAATGTCTTCTCCCTGAAAGGTGAAGCGGCCAGCGGTCTGGTTAACGCGGTGAACGAATACAATCAAAAGGTCCAGCTGACCTTTAACAACCTGAAAGCCGAGGGTGACAGCCACCTGACCAGTTTTGACGAGCGTATTGGCGACCAGAAGATCATCCTGGATAAGCTGGCAATCGCCATTGAAGGCAAAGAGATGGCGGTTCTGGAGGGGATGGATCTCACCGGTAAATCTGAGGTTTCTCAGGATGGCAAAAGCATCAACAGCCAGCTGGATTACACCCTCAAGAGCCTGAAAGTGCAGAATCAGGATCTGGGCAACGGCAAGCTTACGCTGAAAGTCGGCAATATCGACGGGCAGGCCTGGCACCAGTTTAGCGAGAAATACCGCGCCGACAGCCAGGCGCTGCTGGCCGACAAAGCGCTGATGACCGATAACCCAGCGCTGTACCAGCAGAAAGCGATGGATGCTTTCTTCGGCAACCTGCCGATCCTGCTGAAGGGCGAACCGGTGGTGACCATTGCCCCGTTGAGCTGGAAAAACAGCAAAGGCGAGACCAACTTCAACCTGTCGCTGTTCATGAAGGATCCGGCCACCGCCACGGGTGAAGCGCAGACCCTGTCCCAGGAAGTGGATCGCAGCGTGAAGTCCCTCGAAAGCAAGCTGACCATCCCGATGGACATGGCGACCGAGCTGATGACCCAGGTGGCGAAGCTCGAAGGCTATAACGACGAAGACGCGGGCAAGCTGGCCAGCCAGCAGGTGAAAGGCCTGGCGGCGATGGGTCAGATGTTCCGCATCACCACCCTGGAAGACAACGTGATTGGCGCCAGCCTGCAGTACGCGAATGGCCAGGTGACGCTCAACGGGCAGAAAATGCCGTTGGAAGAGTTTGTTGGGATGTTTGGCGTGCCTACGCTGGGGATGCCAGAACCGGCAGTTCCGGCTGAACCTGCCGTCCCGGCAGACCCTGCGGTTCCGGTTGTGCCTCAGCAGTAAAAAACAAAACCCCTCTCCGAGGGGTTTTTTATTGCTTCAGGCTAACGCCCTACCACCAGCCTTGCCGGGACAATCTGATGTCCCGCCGCCACATCGCTGCGTTCAATCCGCTGCATGATGCGGTCGGCCAGGGTATATCCCATCTCGCGGGCGGGCGTCGTGATCCAGGCAATCGGCAGATCGTCGAGCGCATTTTCCGGCACATCGGCGAATGCCCCCAGCGCAACCTGGTGATCGAAGAAAGCATCCACCCCGACCTCCCCACTCTGGCGTCCGGCCCGCATCAGGCCAAACCACGCCCCCGTCGCAATCGCCTCGTTATAGCAGATCACCGCGCTGATGGTCGGGTTGTGGCGCAGCAGCGCCCCGATGGCTTCGGCGGCTTTTTTCTGACTGGCGTCGCACTCGACCACCCATTCGCTGTGGAACGGCAGGCCATATTTCAGCAGCGTGGCGCAATAGCCCCCCACCCGCTCCGCACGGGTCAGGGAGGCACTGTTGCCCCCCAGCCAGGCGATGCGCTGGTGACCCCGACGAATAAGATGTTCGGTCAGCATTTGTGCGGCCTGCATATTATCCGGGCGCAGCGTGTCGGCCTCGTCCAGATAGCTGGCACGGGAGGCAAACACCAGAGGAACGCCTTTTTGCGCGGCGCGCTCGCACAGTTCATTGCTCAGACCGGAGGCCCCGGCAATGATCACCCCGTCGACGCCCTGGGACAGTAGCATGTCGAGACGCTGGAGCAGCTGATCGGCTTCACGTCCGCCGTGGAGTAAAAACACCATCCGCCCCTGGACCTCCAGCGCCTCCGTCAGGCCGGCGGTAAGCTCGGCATAAAACGGCGAGGTCAGGTCGCGCACAATCAAACCAATCACCCCACTTTGCCCACCGCGCAGCGCCGAGGCCTGGCGATTGCGCACAAAGCCCAGCTGTTCAACTGCGTCATTGACCCGCTGACCGGTGGCGGAGGAGATCCGTCCTTTTCCGCTCAACACCAGTGAAACGGTGCTGACAGACACGCCAGCCGCCAGCGCGACGTCATTAATGGTGATTTTTTTCGCTACAGCCATGTGTCGGCGTGACTCCCTGATAATGAGATCGGTAAAACGTTTTATCAATACGTTATCTTTATACTCTCTACCAAAGCCTGAGAATGTGATTTAGCGCGCACTAAACTTTGATAAAACGTTTTATCTTCTCGCAGCACTGAGGCAGGTAAACTTATTTTAACATTCAAGGAGTCGTTTTATGACGGCGAAAGCAGCACAAAAAATATCGCTATGGGAGTTTTTCCAGTCGTTGGGTAAAACCTTTATGCTGCCCGTGGCGCTGCTCTCCTTCTGCGGGATCATGCTCGGGATCGGCAGTTCCCTGAGCAGCAACGATGTCGTTACCCTGATCCCGATGCTGGGCAACCCTGTGCTGCAGGCGATTTTCGTCTGGATGAGCAAAATCGGCTCTTTTGCCTTTAGCTTCCTGCCAGTAATGTTCTGTATCGCTATCCCGCTGGGGCTGGCGCGCGAGAACAAAGGCGTCGCGGCATTTGCCGGTTTCGTTGGCTACGCGGTAATGAACCTGGCGGTCAACTTCTGGCTGACCGCGAAAGGCATTCTGCCAACCACCGACGCGGCAGTGCTGAAAGCCAACAATATTCAGAGTGTGCTGGGGATCCAGTCGATTGATACCGGCATCCTGGGCGCAGTGATCGCGGGCGTCATCATCTGGATGCTGCACGAACGTTTTCACAATATCCGCCTGCCGGACGCGCTGGCCTTCTTTGGTGGCACCCGTTTTGTGCCAATCATCACCACCGTGGCGATGGGCCTGTTCGGGCTGGTGATCCCGCTGGTGTGGCCGATTTTCGCAATGGGCATTACCGGTATCGGCAATATCATCAACAGTGCCGGTGATTTTGGCCCGATGATTTTTGGTACCGGCGAACGCCTGCTGCTGCCTTTTGGCCTGCAGCACATTCTGGTGGCGCTGATCCGCTTTACCGAAGCCGGTGGCACCATGGACGTCTGCGGCAATAACGTCAGCGGCGCGCTGACCATTTTCCAGGCGCAGCTGAGCTGCCCTACCACCCACGGCTTCTCGGAGAGCGCGACCCGCTTCCTGTCGCAGGGTAAAATGCCGGCGTTCCTCGGCGGCTTACCGGGTGCGGCGCTGGCGATGTACCACTGCGCGCGTCCTGAAAATCGGCATAAGATTAAAGGCCTGCTGATTTCCGGCGTCATCGCCTGCGTGGTCGGCGGTACTACAGAACCGATCGAATTCCTGTTCCTGTTCGTCGCCCCGGTGCTGTATCTGATCCATGCTCTGCTGACCGGTCTGGGCTTTACCACCATGGCGGTGCTGGGCGTCACCATTGGGAATACCGACGGCAACGTGATCGACTTTGTGGTGTTCGGCATCCTGCACGGTCTGGCAACCAAATGGTATCTGGTGCCGGTGGTGGCCGGGATCTGGTTTGCGGTCTACTACGCCATCTTCCGCTTCGCCATCACCCGCTTTAACCTCAAAACGCCGGGCCGTGATATCGAGAGTGCGGCCAGCGTGGAACAGGCGGTGGCGGGCGTCACCGGAAAATCGGGTTACAACACCCCGGCAATTCTGGCAGCCCTCGGCGGCGCGGATAACATCACGACGCTGGATAACTGCATCACCCGCCTGCGTCTGTCGGTGAAGGAGATGTCGAAGGTCGACACTGCGGCGCTGAAAGCCAATCGTGCCATCGGCGTGGTCCAGCTCAACCAGCACAATCTACAGGTGGTGATTGGCCCGCAGGTCCAGTCGGTGAAAGATGAACTGGCCACCCTGATGCGCACCGTAGAAGCCTGACGTCTCGCCCCCTTCGCTGAAGGGGGCATTCATTTAAAGGACGAGAAGATGTTCGATTTTTCAACCGTCGTGGATCGTCACGGCACCTGGTGCACCCAGTGGGATTACGTCGCCGACCGTTTCGGCGCATCCGACCTGCTGCCTTTCACCATCTCCGATATGGATTTTGCCACCGCCCCCTGCATTACCGATGCCCTGCATCAGCGCCTCGATCATGGGGTGTTTGGCTACAGCCGCTGGAAAAACGACGAGTTTCTGGCGGCCGTTGTCCACTGGTTCCAGCAGCGTTTTGCCTGCCCGATTGACACCGACGCATTAGTGTATGGCCCGTCGGTCATCTATATGGTTTCTGAGCTGATCCGCCAGGGGTCAAATCCGGGCGACGGCGTGGTGGTGCATACTCCCGCCTACGACGCGTTTTACAAAGCCATCGAGGGCAATCAGCGCCGGGTGGTGGGCGTGGCGCTGGAGAAAGACGCTACCGGCTGGCAGTGCGATATGAACGCGCTTGAAGCGGTGCTGGCCCAACCGCAAAACCGCATTCTGCTGCTGTGCAGCCCGCAAAACCCGACCGGCAAGGTCTGGACCCGCGACGAGCTGACCACCATGGCCGCGCTGTGCGAACGTCATAACGTGAAGGTCATCAGCGATGAAATTCATATGGATATGGTGTGGGGCGAGCACCAGCACATACCCTGGAGCGCGGTGGCGCGCGGCAACTGGGCGCTGGTCACTTCCGGCTCCAAAAGCTTTAACATTCCCGCCCTGACCGGCGCCTATGGTCTGATTAGCGATGAGCCCAGCCGGAGTGCGTACCTGCAGGCGCTGAAAAACCGGGATGGCCTGTCGTCACCCTCGGTGCTGGCGCTGGTTGCCCACATTGCCGCCTACCGCCAGGGCGAGCCGTGGCTGGATGCACTGCGTCAGTATCTGGAGGCCAATTTAGGCTATGTTGCTGAGACGCTGAACGCTGCGTTTCCCGCGCTCAACTGGCAGCCGCCGCAGGCCTCTTACCTGGCGTGGATAGACCTGCGCCCGCTCAATCTTGACGACAACGCCCTGCAGAAGGTGCTGATCGAGCAGCAAAAAGTGGCGATCATGCCGGGGTATACTTACGGTGCGGAGGGCGCAGGTTTTGTGCGGCTCAATGCCGGATGCCCGCGCAGTAAGCTCGAGCAAGGGGTGCAGCGGTTGATTGCCGGGATCCGCTCACTGGGTTAAAACGTTTGCGCAACGGAATATTCCTTTGCGCAAATAGCTTTTTACCTCGTTTTATTTTTATAATGGGCCGCACTACTTTAACTATAAGAGTGCGACCATGATTGATTCCCGCCTGCCGTTAACTGACATTCACCGCCATCTTGATGGCAACATTCGTGCCCAGACCATTCTCGACCTCGGGCAACAATATAATTTGACCCTGCCCGCCCGGACGCTCGAAAGCTTAATCCCGCACGTCCAGGTCACCGAAAACGAACCGGATCTGGTCAGCTTCCTGAGCAAGCTCGACTGGGGCGTGAAGATGCTGGCCTCGCTGGATGCCTGCCGTCGCGTGGCATATGAGAACATCGAAGACGCAGCCCGCAATGGCCTGCACTACGTTGAGCTGCGTTTCTCCCCGGGATATATGGCGATGACCCACCAGTTGCCAGTAGAGGGTGTCGTTGAAGCGGTGATTGCGGGTGTGCGCGAAGGTTGCAAAGCCTTTGACGTTGAAGCGCGTCTCATTGGCATCATGAGCCGTACCTTTGGCGAAGCAGCATGCCTGCAGGAGCTGGAAGCGCTGTTGGCGCACCGGGATCAGATCACTGCCATCGATCTGGCGGGTGATGAACTGGGCTTCCCTGGCAGTTTGTTCCTCTCTCACTTCAACCGCGCGCGCGATGCAGGCTGGCACGTCACCGTGCATGCCGGTGAGGCCGCAGGCCCGGAGAGCATCTGGCAGGCGATCCGTGAGCTGGGCGCCGAGCGTATTGGTCACGGGGTAAAAGCGGTGGAAGACAGAGCCCTGATGGATTTCCTGGCGGAGCAGCGCATCGGGATTGAATCCTGTCTGACGTCCAATATCCAGACCAGCACCGTCGCCACGCTGGCGCAGCATCCGCTGAAAATCTTCCTTGAGCATGGGGTTCTGGCCTCGCTGAACACCGACGATCCGGCGGTTCAGGGCGTGGACATTATTCATGAATATACGGTGGCTGCGGCGCTGGCCGGGCTGAGCCGGGAGCAGATCCGCCAGGCGCAGATCAACGGTCTGGAGATGGCCTTTTTAACGCCTGCTGAGAAACAAGCGCTGCGTGATAAGGTTGCGCAGGGATAATAAAAAGCCCGGCATCTCGCCGGGCTGATTGCATTACGCCAGACAGAGCGTCGAGCGATGTTTGGCGGATTCAATACCCAGCTCGATCAGCTCCATAATCTGAATCGCCTGACTTGCCGGAACCGGGTTTTCACCGTCACCGTTCAGCGCATCGCGGATACCCGCGTAGTACGCCGGATAGTTGCCCGGCAGCGTCAACCAGCTCTCTTCCACTCGCTCTTCACCCTCAACGCGGGTCAGGACGCCGTCACGCATGTCGTAGCCCCAGTCTTCCTGCGGCAAACGCTCGCCATTTTTCAGACGATCTTCCTGTGGGTCGAGACCGTATTTCACATAGCTGCCGCGCGTACCGTGAACGATATAGCGCGCCGACTCCGCCGCCGCCAGCATGGTGCCGTGCAGCACGACGCGACGCTGCGGATAGCTCAGTACCGCATGGAAGTAATCCGTGGCCTGCGAGCCTGGACGCAGCTGGGCCAGATCGACGGTCAGGCTGACCGGCAGGCCAAACAGATTGACGGCCTGATCGAGAAGATGCGGAGCCAGATCGTACCAGATGCCGCTCCCGGGGCCTGCCTGCTCGCGCCAGCGGTTACGCACCTGCGGACGGAAACGGTCAAAATGAGACTCAAAGAAAGCTACTTCGCCGAGTGACCCATCGGCAATCAGCGCCTTGACGGTCAGAAAATCGCTGTCCCAACGACGGTTGTGGAATACGGACAGCAGTTTGCCGAGGCTTTTTGCCAGCGCATCCAGCTCGCGCGCTTGTGACAGTGTCACGGTGAAAGGCTTATCGACGACCACGTGTTTACCCGCTTCCAGGGCGGCTTTCGCCAGCGGGAAGTGCGTATCGTTTGGCGTTGGGATCACAATCAAATTAATATCGGGATCGTTGAACAGATGCTTAGGCTCGGAGACCACCGGGACCGTCGGCCAGTCAGCATGGACTTTCGTCGCGTCGCTGCTGGACACTGCCGCCAGCACCATCCCAGGCGTACCGGCAATCAGCGGCGCGTGAAACGTTTTGCTCGCGTAACCATAACCAATTAATCCAACACGGATTTTGTCACTCATGAAGTTGCCTCTCATCTTTTTACACGCTTATTTCACACGATCTTTTCATACGTCACAATAGTTTAATCTGGGGTTTCCCGGTGAAATACACTATTTGCAATCAGTAATTTCTAATTAACATTTATAACTTGCTGAATAAAATAATAAAACAGCCTCGCAAACCGCTTGCCGCATGGACGGGTGCGCTGTAAAATTCTCAACCTGAATTTATGGACAAATCTAATTAATGAATCATGACGACAATTATTAATCGAATTATTGAGTTAGCAGGGTGGATTGTTCTGGGCGTGTCAGTCGTGTTACTGGGTATCGCCAGCCAGATTGATACCTATCAGCCGCCAGAGCCGGTTAACAGCGTGATGCAGCATACCCCCCCTAATAACCACAGCTGATGGCCGTTGCGTATTGCCAGCCGTCATGAACAGCGTTACCCTTCTGCAGGCGTCAGTCGACGCCTGATTTACCAGTAAAGAAAATTCTTAATTTTGCCGACGGGCAGGTACCGCTGTTTACCTTTTTTTGATCCGTTTGTTATTCAAACGAAATACCCCTTCGGTATGACTGACTTTATATAGGGAAAATAATTAATATGACCGTGCAAGATTATTTATTAAAATTTCGCAAAATTAATTCGCTGGAAAGCCTGGAAAAGCTGTTTGACCATCTGAACTATACCCTGAGCGATCATCAGGAGATCATCAGCATGTACCGTGCCGCCGATCACCGCCGCGCTGAGCTGGTCTCTGGCGGGCGTTTGTTCAACATCGGTGAGGTTCCCAAGGCGGTCTGGCACTTCGTGGAATAAGAAAGTAGCCATTCAACTGAATTGTTATATAATCTCGCCCCTGCTAATTTCGCTGCACGCGCTTTGACTGACTTTCGGGAGAGAAGATGGCCACAACGGCTGGAGAAAAAATTGGCGGCTGGTTACTCGCCCCGCTTGCCTGGCTGCTGGTTGCTTTATTGAGTGCCTCCCTGGCGCTGCTGCTTTACACCACGGCGTTAATTACCCCGCACGCGTTAAAAACGCTGGGCGCACAGAATACGTCTGAAATCGTGATGTGGTTTATCTCCTTCGCCTTCGCGATCGCCATGTGGTACTACACGTTGTGGCTGACCATCGCCTTTTTTAAGCGCCGTCAGAAAGTCCCTAAGCATTATATTATCTGGCTGCTTGTCTCCGTATTACTGGCGGTGAAAGCGTTTGCCTTTTCGCCGGTTTCCGATGCGCTGGCCGTGCGTCAGTTGCTCTTCCCTCTGCTGGTGACCGCGCTGTTCGTGCCCTACTTTAAGCGCTCGACGCGGGTGAAGAACACCTTTGTGAACCCGTAATAACCCTACAGTTAACCTGTTGTCGCCTGCGTCGCTTTGTCCGATAATAGGCGGCTTTTTTATTTCAGGCTGAATAATGACCGATTACTTACTGCTCTTTGTCGGCACGGTGCTGGTGAACAACTTCGTCCTCGTGAAGTTCCTTGGCCTTTGCCCGTTTATGGGTGTGTCTAAGAAGCTAGAAACCGCGATGGGGATGGGGCTGGCAACCACCTTCGTGATGACTCTCGCCTCTATTTGTGCATGGTGGATTGACACCTGGATCCTGATCCCACCCGGTCTGACCTACCTGCGCACGCTGGCCTTTATTCTGGTTATCGCCGTGGTGGTGCAGTTCACCGAAATGGTGGTGCGTAAAACCAGCCCGGCGCTGTACCGTCTGCTGGGTATCTTCCTGCCGCTGATCACCACTAACTGTGCGGTGCTCGGCGTGGCGTTGCTCAACATTAACCTTGGGCATAACTTCCTGCAATCGGCGCTGTACGGCTTCTCTGCCGCCGTCGGCTTCTCGCTGGTGATGGTGCTGTTTGCGGCAATCCGCGAGCGCATGGTCGCCGCCGATGTCCCTGCACCGTTTCGCGGTAACGCCATCGCGCTGGTGACCGCCGGTCTGATGTCGCTGGCCTTTATGGGCTTCAGTGGTCTGGTGAAGTTGTAATGAATGCTATCTGGATTGCCATCGCCGCCATCAGTGTGCTGGGGCTGATTTTTGGCATTATCCTCGGTTACGCCTCGCGCCGCTTTGCGGTGCAGGACGATCCGGTGGTCGAAAAAATCGATGAGCTGCTGCCGCAAAGCCAGTGCGGACAGTGCGGCTACCCTGGCTGCCGCCCTTACGCTGAGGCGGTGGGTTCCGGCGGCGAAAAAATTAACCGCTGTGCCCCCGGTGGCGAAGCGGTGATGCTGAAGATTGCCACACTGCTTAACGTAGATCCGCAGCCCGTTGATGGCGATGAGAGTGTTCAAGAGCCGGTTCGCGTGCTGGCGGTCATTGACGAGCCCAACTGCATCGGCTGCACCAAATGTATTCAGGCCTGCCCGGTCGATGCCATCGTGGGTGCTACCCGCGCGATGCATACCGTGATGGCGGATCTGTGCACCGGCTGTAATCTCTGCGTCGCGCCTTGCCCGACACAGTGCATTACCTTAGTGCCGGTAGAGACAACGACCGACAGCTGGAAATGGGATCTCCAGACCATTCCGGTGCGCATTATTCCAGTGGAACAACATGCTTAAGTTATTTTCTGCCTTCAGAAAAGAGAAGATCTGGGATTTCGACGGCGGTATTCACCCGCCGGAGATGAAAACCCAGTCCAGCGGTACGCCGCTGCGCCAGATTCCGTTGGCCAACCACTTTATTATTCCCCTGAAACAGCACATTGGCGCTGAGGGTGAGCTGTGTGTCAAAGCCGGTGACAGCGTGTTACGCGGCCAGCCGCTGACCTTCGGGCGCGGACGGATGCTCCCGGTTCACGCCCCGACCTCGGGCAAAGTGGTGTCCATCGCGCCGCATACGGTCGCCCACCCTTCGGCGCTGTCCGAACTGTGCGTGGTGATTGAAGCCGACGGCGAAGACCGCTGGATCGACCGCGACGGCTGGAGCGACTATCGCAGCCACAGCCGCGAGGCGCTGATCGAGCGCATTCACCAGTCCGGCGTGGCCGGTCTGGGTGGCGCGGGCTTCCCGACCGGCAACAAACTGCAGGGCGGCGGCGACAAAATCCAGACGTTGATTATCAACGCTGCCGAATGCGAGCCTTATATCACTGCCGACGATCGGCTGATGCAGGACTGCGCGGCGCAGATTGTCGACGGGATTCGCATCCTCGCGCATATTCTTCAGCCTCGCGAAGTGCTGATCGGCATCGAAGATAACAAACCGCAGGCGATCTCCATGCTGCGCGCGGTGCTGGCAAACAGCCACGACATCAGCCTGCGGGTAGTCCCGACCAAATACCCCTCTGGCGGCGCAAAGCAGCTGACGCAAATTTTAACCGGGAAGCAGGTTCCGCTCGGCGGGCGCTCCTCGGACATTGGCGTGCTGATGCAGAACGTCGGTACCGCGTATGCGGTGAAACGTGCCGTTGTCGACGGTGAACCGCTCACCGAGCGCGTCGTCACCTTAACGGGCGAAGCCGTAAACCGGCCTGGCAACGTCTGGGCACGCTTGGGTACGCCGGTCCGCCACCTGCTGGAGCAGGCCGATTTCTGCCCGGGAGCCGAGCAGTTGGTGATTATGGGCGGCCCGCTGATGGGCTTTACCCTGCCGTGGCTGGACGTTCCGGTGGTAAAAATCACCAACTGTCTGCTGGCCCCGTCTGCGAGCGAGATGGGCGAAGAGCAGGAAGAGAAAGGCTGCATTCGCTGCAGCGCCTGCGCCGACGCCTGTCCGGCGGATCTGCTGCCCCAACAGTTGTACTGGTTCAGTAAAGGCCAGATCCACGACAAAGCCAAAGCCCATAATCTGGCCGACTGCATTGAATGCGGCGCCTGCGCCTGGGTTTGCCCGAGCAGCATTCCGCTGGTGCAATATTTCCGCGTCGAGAAAGCCGAGATTTATGCCATCGAGCGGGAAGAAAAACGCGCGGCCGAAGCCAAAGCGCGCTTTGAAGCCCGCCAGCTGCGCCTCGATCGTGAAAAAGCTGCCCGTGAAGCGCGCCATAAAAAGGCTGCGGTGCAGCCTGCCGCGAAAGATCAGGACGCCATCAGCGCGGCCCTGGCGCGCGTTCGCGAGAAGAAAGCCACCGCGACCCAGGACGTGGTGATCCCGGCAGGACGTCGTCCGGACAACAGCGATGTGATTGCCGCCCGCGAAGCGCGAAAGGCCGAGGCCCGCGCCCGTCAGGCAGAAAAAGAACAAGCGACCCAGCCGCAGCCGGATGTTGATCCGCGTAAAGCCGCGGTTGAAGCCGCCATCGCCCGTGCCAAAGCGCGTAAAGCGCCGCAACCCGAGGTGATTGAGGTCGAGCAGGCCCCGGTCGACCCGCGCAAAGCGGCCGTCGAAGCCGCGATTGCGCGTGCCAAAGCGCGCAAAGCGACGCCGCCGGATGTGACCCTGACAGAACCTACACCAGTCGACCCGCGTAAAGCGGCAGTCGAAGCCGCCATCGCCCGTGCGAAAGCACGCAAAGCGGCACAACAGGAAGAAGAATCGGCGGCCAACGACGATCCGCGCAAAGCTGCAGTTGCTGCGGCGATTGCGCGCGTTCAGGCCAAAAAAGCCGCACAGCAGGCAGTCAACGAGGATTAAATGGTTTTCAGAATCGCAAGCTCCCCTTATACCCACAACCAGCGTCAGACATCGCGCATTATGATGCTGGTTTGTCTGGCCGCGCTGCCGGGCATCGCCGTTCAGTTCTGGTTTTTTGGCTGGGGGACGCTGTTTCAGATAATCCTGGGCTGTGCGAGTGCGCTGGCCGCTGAGGCGCTGGTGCTAAAGCTGCGCAACATGGCGGTCAGTAAGATTCTGGCCGACAACTCTGCCCTGCTCACCGGTCTGCTGCTGGCCATCAGTATTCCGCCGTTTGCTCCCTGGTGGATGGTGGTGCTGGGTACCGTTTTCGCGGTGATCATTGCCAAACAGCTGTACGGTGGACTGGGCCATAACCCGTTCAACCCGGCGATGATTGGCTACGTGGTATTGCTGATCTCGTTCCCGGTGCAGATGACCAGCTGGCTGCCGCCGCACGACATCGCCGCCACTGTACCGGGCATTATTGATGCGCTGCAGGTGATTTTCTCCGGCCATACCGCCAGCGGTAGCGATATGTTAAGCCTGCGGATGGGCGTGGATGGCATCAGCCAGGCGACGCCGCTCGACACCTTTAAAACCTCCCTGCACGCGGGACACAGCGTCGAGCAGATCCTGAACATGCCGATCTACAGCGGCGTGCTGGCAGGCGCGGGCTGGCAGTGGGTCAATCTGGCCTATCTGGCGGGCGGTCTGTTTATGATTTGGCAAAAGGCGATCCGCTGGCACATTCCGGTCAGCTTCCTGGCTACCCTGGCAATCTGCTCCGGGCTGGGCTGGATTTTCTCGCCGGAAACGCTGGCCTCGCCGCAAATCCATCTGCTCTCCGGAGCGACCATGCTCGGTGCGTTCTTTATCCTTACCGACCCGGTGACAGCCTCCACCACCAACCGTGGACGCCTGATCTTTGGCGCGCTGGCCGGTCTGCTGGTGTGGCTGATCCGCTGCTTTGGCGGCTACCCGGACGGCGTGGCCTTTGCGGTTCTGCTGGCTAACATCACCGTACCGTTAATTGATTACTACACGCGACCGCGCGTGTATGGCCATCGCTAAGGGACTCGCCATGCTAAAAACCATGCAGCAACACGGCGTGACGCTGGCGCTCTTTGCCGCCGTCCTCACCGGCCTGACCGCGCTGGTCAACGGGCTGACCAAATCCACCATCGAAGAGCAGGCAGCCCGCCAGCAAAAGGCGCTGTTCGACCAGGTGATCCCGGCTGACTTCTACGATAATGACCTGCAAAAAAGCTGCTTTATCGCGCAGGCTGCCCCGCTTGGCAAAGGACAACACCGTATTTTTATCGCCCGTAAAGGCGATACCCCGGTCGGCGCGGTAATGGAAGCGACTGCACCTGACGGCTATTCCGGTGCCATCCAACTGCTGGTCGGGACCGATTTCAGCGGCACCGTGCTGGGCACGCGCGTCACCGAACATCACGAAACCCCAGGACTTGGTGATAAAATTGAAACGCGCCTGAGCGACTGGATTTTGCATTTTGCCGGTAAAGTTATCCACGGCAGCGACGATACCGCGTTTGCGGTCAAGAAAGATGGTGGCGAATTCGACCAGTTTACCGGTGCGACCATCACCCCACGCGCAGTGGTGAATGCCGTCAAACGCGCGGGTGTCTACGCGCAAACGCTGCCCGCGCAGCTTAACAATCTGCCCGCCTGTGAGGAGTAATCATGAGCCAGGTTAAAGAGGTTATCGTCCAGGGTCTGTGGAAAAACAACTCTGCGCTGGTGCAGCTGCTGGGGATGTGTCCGCTGCTGGCCGTCACCTCGACCGCCACCAATGCCCTGGGTCTGGGGCTGGCAACCACGCTGGTGCTGACCCTGACCAACCTGTCTATTTCGGCCCTGCGTCGCTGGACGCCGTCTGAGATCCGTATTCCCATCTACGTGATGATCATCGCCTCGGTGGTGAGCGTCGTGCAGATGCTGATTAACGCCTACGCCTTTGGTCTGTATCAGTCGCTGGGGATTTTTATCCCGCTGATCGTGACCAACTGTATCGTGGTCGGGCGTGCTGAAGCTTTTGCGGTGAAGAACGATCCGCTGATCTCCGCCCTCGATGGGTTTGCTATCGGAATGGGGGCGACCTGCGCGATGTTCGTGCTGGGATCAATGCGTGAAATCCTCGGCAATGGCACCCTGTTCGACGGCGCAGACGCACTGCTGGGCGGCTGGGCGAAAGTCCTGCGCATCGAGGTGTTCCACACCGACACCCCATTCCTGCTGGCGATGCTGCCCCCTGGCGCCTTTATTGGCCTTGGCATGATGCTGGCAGTAAAGTACCTGATTGATGAGAAACGTAAACGCCGGGCTGCCGCACGCAGCATTGAGGAAGGGATCCCCGAGAAGGCTTCATGAATAAAGAGAAACGGTTAGCGATTTTACAGCGCCTGCGGGATAACAATCCGCACCCGACCACAGAGCTGAACTTTAGCTCTCCGTTTGAGCTGCTGATTGCGGTCCTGCTTTCTGCTCAGGCTACCGACGTGAGCGTGAACAAAGCCACCGCCAAACTTTACCCGGTGGCCAACACGCCGCAGGCGATGCTGGAGTTGGGCGTTGACGGGGTGAAAGCTTACATCAAGACCATCGGCCTGTTTAACAGCAAAGCCGAGAACGTGATCAAAACCTGCCGCATGCTGCTGGAGCTGCACGGTGGCGAGGTGCCGGAAGACAGGGCGGCGCTGGAAGCCCTGCCCGGCGTCGGACGCAAGACCGCCAACGTGGTGTTGAATACCGCATTTGGCTGGCCAACAATTGCGGTCGATACCCACATCTTCCGCGTCTGTAATCGGACTCACTTTGCCCCGGGCAAAAACGTCGAGCAGGTGGAAGAGAAACTGCTGAAAGTGGTTCCGGCGGAATTTAAGGTCGACTGTCATCACTGGCTGATCCTGCACGGTCGCTATACCTGCATCGCCCGTAAGCCGCGCTGTGGCTCCTGCCTTATCGAAGATTTATGTGAATTCAAAGAGAAAGTCGATATCTGAAACCGTCATCCGACGGTTTTTTTAATCCTGCAAAGTTACCCCTGTCTGCGCGCAATTTCTCACGTGATCCTGCTTCACCTTTCCGCATGGGCCGGTCATTGTTCGGTTATATAACGTTCAAACAGGTTAATTGTTTTTTTAACAGCTAAAATTTCTATGAGTATGTGATCGCGATCACCCTGATAACGCGATGTTGCATTTTTGTGTATAAAATCGCGATAACTCCTTACATCAACAAGAACCCAGCCCTGTAACACCACATATCTGACCAGATAACTTTCAGATTATGGCCCATATCACTGCTTATTACCTTTAACAGCAGAACATATCGCCATCCGCCCACTAATCAGCCAATTGAGTAGTGAAAAAAACCAGCAAATCAGGCTGACTGAAATTTAACGCTGAATAACATTTATGTTTCCGGTTAATTATA
Source organism: Silvania sp. (assembly GCF_051656365.1). Lineage (NCBI taxonomy): Bacteria > Pseudomonadati > Pseudomonadota > Gammaproteobacteria > Enterobacterales > Enterobacteriaceae > Silvania > Silvania sp. Next base: position 19,754 of record NZ_JBOGBT010000046.1, read on the forward strand.
GCGACAGAGTTAAATGTAACAGAGTATTGCAAACATCTTGCCAGACGGGTCAGGATAGTGAACATTAACCGCCGTTTCCCCTCCCACTATAACTATAAAGCGGATGGACTACGGTCATCACGCTGTGAACACCCCCTTAATATGGGATGTAAAAAAAGAGGTATATGTGTCTATTGCAAACAAAAAACCAGCAGAAGAAAGCGTAAGTCTCAACGCTTTTAAACAGCCAAAATCGTTCTATCTCATTTTCTCTATCGAGCTGTGGGAGCGTTTTGGTTACTACGGTCTGCAGGGGATCATGGCAGTTTACCTGGTAAAACAACTGGGTATGTCCGAAGCAGATTCCATCACGCTGTTTTCTTCTTTTAGTGCCCTGGTATACGGTCTGGTCGCAGTCGGCGGCTGGCTGGGTGATAAAGTTCTCGGGACCAAACGTGTCATTTTACTCGGTGCCATCGTACTGGCTATCGGTTACGGTCTGGTTGCCTGGTCTGGTCACGATGCCGGTGTGGTTTACATGGGTATGGCGACCATCGCAGTGGGTAACGGCCTGTTCAAAGCGAACCCGTCTTCCCTGCTTTCTACCTGCTATAACAAGGATGATCCGCGTCTGGACGGTGCATTTACCATGTACTACATGTCCATCAACATCGGTTCCTTCTTCTCGATGCTGGCAACCCCGTGGCTGGCCGCTAAATTCGGCTGGAGCGTGGCGTTTGCCCTGAGCTTCGTCGGGATGCTGATCACCGTTGTGAACTTCCTGTTCTGCCGCAGCTGGGTGAAGGACTACGGTTCAAAACCTGACTTTGCACCGGTACAGATGGGCAAACTGCTGGCAACTATCGTCGGCGTAGTGATTCTGGTTGCTGTTGCCACCTGGCTGCTGCACAACCAGGGCATCGCACGTGCGGTGCTGGGCGTTGTGGCACTGGGTATCATCGCTATCTTTGCGAAAGAAGCGTTTGCGATGCAGGGTGCTGCGCGCCGTAAGATGATTGTCGCGTTCATCCTGATGCTGGAAGCGATTTGCTTCTTCGTCCTGTACAGCCAGATGCCAACCTCGCTGAACTTCTTTGCGATCCGTAACGTTGAGCACTCTATTCTGGGTATCGCGTTCGAACCTGAGCAGTTCCAGGCACTGAACCCGTTCTGGATCATGGTTGGTAGCCCGATTCTGGCCGCTATCTATAACAAGATGGGCGATCGTCTGCCGATGCCGCACAAGTTCGCCGTCGGTATGGTACTGTGCTCTGGCGCCTTCCTGGTGCTGCCGTTGGGTGCGAAATTCGCCAGCGACGCGGGCATTGTTTCCGTTAACTGGCTGATCCTGAGCTACGCCCTGCAGTCTATCGGTGAGCTGATGATCTCCGGTCTGGGCCTTGCGATGGTTGCACAGCTGGTTCCACAGCGCCTGATGGGCTTCATCATGGGTAGCTGGTTCCTGACAACCGCCGGTGCTGCACTGATCGCTGGTAAGATTGCTAACCTTATGGCCGTGCCATCAGACGTGACTGACCCGCTGGTTTCCCTGCATGTTTACGGCGACGTGTTCCTGCAGATTGGTATTGCCACTGCGGTTATCGCCTTGCTGATGATGCTGACAGCACCGAAGCTGAACCGTATGACTCAGGACGACGACAGCACCGCCAAAGCGACGACCACCGCTACTGCGTAATGTCATCGGGAAACGACTGAACAGAAGCCGCTAACTGTGTGTTAGCGGCTTTTTTTTTATTCCGCTGAGCACTACCATACAGTAAACCTAGCCAACAGGAGTGACCGATGAAACTGTTCTACAAACCAGGCGCCTGCTCTCTTGCCTGTCATATTACGCTGCGTGAAAGCGGGAAAGACTTCACCCTTAGCAGCGTTGACCTGATGAAGAAAAAGCTGGAAAACGGCGACGATTTCTTTGCGGTGAATCCAAAAGGTCAGGTTCCGGCACTGCTTCTGGAAGACGGTACGCTGCTGACCGAAGGGGTGGCGATTATGCAATACCTGGCGGATGGCGTGGCCGATCGCCAGCTGCTGGCACCCACCGGCAGCATCGCGCGCTACAAGACCCTTGAGTGGATGAACTTCATCGCTACCGAGCTGCACAAAGGCTTTACGCCGCTGTTCCGCCCGGATACCCCGGAAGAGTACAAACCGACCGTTCGCGCACTACTGGAGAAAAAACTGCAGTACGTGAATGACCAGTTGAAAGACGATCATTGGATTTGCGGTCAGCGCTTCACGATTGCCGATGCGTATCTCTTTACCGTCCTGCGCTGGGCGCGGGCAGTGAAACTGAACATGGAAGGATTGGGCCACATCGACGCCTACATGGCGCGGATGGCGGAACGTCCGGACGTGGCTGCGGCGCTGGAAGCGGAAGGGTTGAAGTAAGGACGTTGTTTGTTGCCCGGCGGCGCGTTGCCTGCCGGGCAATGATGTCAAAGCTGTGTCGCGCTAAACAGATGCTCTGGCTTCGCGATACGATCCTGCGCCGCCACCACCTGCAGCTCATACTCCTGCATATTCTTCGTGGCGATCATAATCTCGTACACCGCCGACGTGACGTGCTCCAGCGCATCACGCACCGTTGCCCCCTGCAGCAGCTTCACCAGCAGCAGGCCGCTGGTCACATCACCCACGCCCACCGGCTGACGAATCCCAAAATCCACCAGCGGACGGCTGATATGCCAGGCTTCATCTTTGGTCACCAGCAGCATCTCAAAGCGATCCAGGCTTAACCCGGCGCGCGCCAGATGCTTCACCAGCACGATTTCAGGGCCCTGGGCAATCAGTTCCCGGGAGGCGGCAATCGCCTCATCCACGCTGTTGACGGCGTGTTCGCAGAGGATTTCCAGCTCGATCAGGTTCGGGGCGATGATATCGCTGGCCGGTAATGCATGACGCACGTGAAACTCCGCGACGCCAGGCGCCACGATGCAGCCTTTTTCTGGATGACCCATCACCGGATCGCAGAAGTATTTTGCTGCCGGGTTAGCCGCCTTCACCTGACGCACGATGCCGAGAATATGCTCGCCCTGCTCTGCCGAGCCCAGATAGCCGCTCAGGACGGCGTCACAGGTCTTCAGCTTGTCGATATCAGCAATGCCTTGCACGATGTCGGTCAGGTGCGCAGGCGGCATCACGCAGCCGGTCCATTTACCGTATTGCGTATGGTTGGAAAACTGAACGGTGTTTAACGGCCAGACGTTGGCCCCAAGACGACGCATCGGAAATTCAGCGGCGCTGTTGCCAGCATGCCCAAAAACGACGTGGGACTGGATGGCGAGGATATTCTTCATTTTCTTACCACAACCCTGAAAAAATAAAGGGGCGTGGTTTCCCACGCCCCTGTTGTTTTTATGCTGACTTCCAGCAAACCAGACAGTAATTCTTTTTGCCGCGACGCAGTAAGGTGTAACGACCATACAGACGATCGCTGTCCACAAAGGTATATTCCTCGTTGGACTGTTTTTCACCGTTGATGGTGATGGCGTTCGAGGCGATGGTTTTACGCGCCTGACCGCGGGACGGCTGCAGCTCGGAGTCGACCAGCGCCTGCATCAGGTCTGCGCCTTTCTCCATCTCAACCATTGGCACACCATCCTGCGCCAGCTGTTCGAAGTCGGCTTCGCTCAGATCGCTCAGTGTGCCGTTAAACAGGCTGGCGGTGATACGCTTCGCGGCCACCAGCCCCTCTTCACCGTGAACCAGACGGGTAACCTGCTCCGCCAGCACATACTGCGCGCGCGGCGCTTTACCGCTGGTCTTGTCTTCTTCTTCCAGGGCATTAATCTCTTCCAGATCCATAAAGGTGAAGAACTTCAGGAAGCGATACACGTCGGCGTCGGCGGTGTTGATCCAGAACTGGTAGAACTTATACGGGCTGGTTTTCTTTGGATCGAGCCAGACCGCGCCGCCTTCGGTTTTACCGAATTTGGTGCCGTCAGACTTGGTGATCAGGGGAACTGTCAAACCGAAGACCTGGTTCTGATGCAGGCGACGGGTCAGATCGATACCGGAGGTGATGTTACCCCACTGATCGGAGCCGCCAATCTGCAGCGCCACACCGTGCAGGTTATTCAGACAGGCAAAGTCATAACCCTGCAGCAGGTTATAGGAGAACTCGGTGAACGAGATCCCCTGGTCGTCACGGTTCAGACGCTGCTTCACCGCTTCTTTGTTGATCATCTGGTTAACAGAGAAGTGCTTGCCGATATCACGCAGGAAGGTCAGCACGTTCATACCGCCAAACCAGTCGTAGTTATTGGCCGCAATCGCCGAGTTTGCACCACAGTCGAAGTCGAGGAACGGGGCAACCTGTTTGCGGATTTTATCCACCCACTCCTGCACGGTGTCTGCCGTATTCAGTTTACGCTCAGCGGCTTTAAAGCTTGGGTCGCCAATCAGACCCGTTGCGCCGCCGACCAGTGCTACAGGCGTATGGCCTGCCAGCTGGAAGCGTTTCAGGCATAACAAAGGAACCAGATGCCCCAAATGCAAGCTATCGGCGGTAGGATCGAAGCCGCAATAGAGGGCGATCGGGCCTTGCGCCAGTCGCTCTGCTAACGCTTCCTCGTCCGTCACCTGAGCCACGAGGCCCCGCTCTTGCAATTGTTTAATCAAGTTACTGCTTGCCATCAAATTCTCCATGTATAAAACGACTGCACCTTTGCCGGTACACGACTTTTCGCCAGACGCGAAAGGTACATAGAATAAAGCGCTGACACCGGTTGTACCAGCGCTTAAGCGAACAAATTTCGGGGATTAAGGTGCCAGTCGATCGATTTTCCACGCGTCGTTATCGCGCTGGTACAAAAAACGATCGTGCAGACGATGTTCTCCGCCCTGCCAGAACTCCATTTGCTGGATGGGCACGCGGAATCCGCCCCAAAAGCTCGGCAGCGGCACTTCACCCTGCTGGAATTTCTGTTTCAGTTCGAGGAATTTGCTTTCCAACACGCCACGGGCCGAGATGCGGCTCGACTGTTTAGAAACCCAGGCGCCAATCTGGCTGTCACGCGGGCGGGAGTGGAAATATTTCAGCACTTCCAGCGTGGAGAGACGCTCGACGGTGCCGGTGACCATCACCTGACGCTCGAGCATATGCCACGGGAACAGCAGGCTGATACGCGGGTTGTTTTCGAGGTGGTGCGCTTTACGGCTGCCAAGGTTGGTATAGAACACCAGACCTTTTTCATCATAATGCTTGAGCAACACGATGCGCTGATAGGGTTGACCGTGCTCGTCGACGGTCGCCACCACCATCGCAGTGGGATCGGCAAGGCGGGCCTCACAGGCCTGTTTTAGCCAGCGTTCAAACAGCACCAGCGGCTCGGCGGGGAGATCCTGGCGACGCAGGCCGCCTTTGGTGTATTCGCGGCGCAGATGCGCAATTTGCTGCAATTCGTCGTTATCAGACATGGCGTTAACTGAGGTTGTGATCGGGTGGCGCTATTGTGCGCCGCCCCCTGCAAAATCTCAACGCTTCGGATTTTGGATCTGACAATTGTTCAGCACGCTGCGGTCGCGTTTGTAGACCGTGGCGCTGTCGCCTTTCGACCAGAACACGTAAACACCGTCAGAGTAGCGGGTGCCCGAGGCGGACATTCCCTGCTTCAGCGTCAGCAGCTTGTTGTCATAAACGAAGCTGACTTCCTGGCGCGGATTATTGAGCTTAACGGTGAGCGGCTTTTCTTCGCACTGGTAGGCCAGCGTGTCGGTTTGCATACGCTCAACAAACTGGTTGTAAACGCTACAACCCGCCAGCAGAAAAGGGGTTAAAACAAGAAGCAGTTTTTTCATGGGTGTGTTCCGAAGACTATCCTGGTCCCGGAGGGCAACGCCGCCCTCCCGTTTCCTGTTAGTTTACCCTTCGCATCCGTAGGTGAAATTCGGTTAACTCTGATTTTGTCGCGGATTGGCTGGAAAAACAGCACCTAACACGCTGGCTTCACGCGCGCCGGTCACCGACGGTAAATTACCCGGCAGCCCCGCCACCGTGCGCCAGGCCAACCAGGCAAACGCCAGGGCTTCCATGTCATCGCCGCTGATCCCCACCCGATCGGTGGTGGTCACTTCCGTGCCAGGCAGCAGGCCCGCAAGACGCGCCATCAGCAGCGGATTACGGCCGCCGCCGCCGCACACCAGCAGCCGCACGCAGCCGCCGCTTAACAGCACTTGTTCAGCAATCGACACGGCGGTGAGTTCGGCAAGCGTGGCCTGCACATCCTGTGGCGCCAGACCCGGGAAGCGGGCCAGATGACGCTCCAGCCAGCCGTAGTTAAAGTACTCGCGTCCGGTGCTTTTTGGCGCCGGTGCCGCAAAATAGGGATCGAGCAGCATGTTCTGCAGCAGCGGGATAATGACTTTACCGCTGCAGGCCCAGTTGGCGTCTTTATCGTAGCCTTTGCCCATCTGACGCCAGATCCAGGCATCCATCAGCATATTGCCCGGTCCGGTATCGAACCCGCGTACCGGCTGGTCAGGGATCAATAGCGACAGGTTGGCAATCCCGCCAATGTTCAACACCATCCGGCGCTCGTGGGGATGCGCGAGCAGCGCATGATGAAAGGCCGGCACCAGCGGTGCGCCCTGCCCACCCAGAGCCATATCCCGACGGCGAAAATCACCCACGACGGTTACGCCCGTTTTCGCCACGATCTGATTATTGTCGCCAATTTGCAGCGTATGGGGATAATCGCTGCCCGGCTCATGCCAGACGGTTTGCCCGTGACAGCCGATGGCGACCACGTCCTGAGGACGCAGATTTTCCTGATTCATCAGCGCCTGCACGGCATCGCCGAACAAGCGTCCCAGCTGGGTGTCGAGCTGGCCCAGCTGCGACAGCGTCAGCTGCTGCCCCTGGCAGATGTTGAGGATCGCGTGCTTGATTTCCGGCGGAATGGGCCAGCTCAGGCTGGCCTGCTGTGCGACCATGTTCTCGTCTATTGCCGCAAGAACGACATCCACGCCGTCAAGACTGGTACCTGACATTACGCCAATATAGCGACCCGATTTCATATGCTTTCCTTAATCCGCCTGGGCTGTGGGCACACTCCACCATAAACGCGTAATCAATGCTATGGCGGACATATACTTTTTAACAATACCTGACACTTACGTGCATTCCAGGAATATTCCGCATGGCACTTTTGCGCCAGGTCAACGCCTGTTTATCTCTGGTTAAGTCAGAATCAAGTACAATTCTCTTAATGTTTAAGCGAAGATAGGATCTATGGCACCCGATGCCATATAATTTAGCCATACGGAGCGCATCGCGTTTATTTGGTGAACAGGAGATTCAAATGATTTTACGTGTACTGGCCGTGTCGATGATTGGTTTTACTCTGGCTGGTTGTGTTAATAGCAGCTCTATGTCCGGGGATGTTTACAGCGCTTCTGAAGCCAAACAAGTTCAGAATGTGACTTATGGCACCATTGTTCATACTCGCCCGGTACAAATTCAGGGCGGCGATGACGCTAACGTTATCGGTGCGATTGGCGGTGCAGTGCTGGGTGGTTTCCTCGGTAACACCGTCGGTGGCGGCACAGGCCGCTCTCTGGCGACCGCAGCTGGCGCAGTAGCCGGTGGCGTTGCGGGCCAGGGTGTGCAGGGCGCGATGAACAAAACTCAGGGTGTAGAGTTAGAAATTCGTAAGGATGACGGCAGCACCATCATGGTGGTGCAGAAGCAGGGTAACACCCAGTTCGCTGCAGGTCAGCGCGTTGTGTTAGCCAGCAACGGTAGCCAGGTGACCGTTTCCCCACGCTAATATCCGGGCAGGTCAGTGACAAGAAAAAGCCTTGCGTATGCAAGGCTTTTTTATGGTCAGTCGCGAGACTGGAGCTCGTTAATATTGTGCTCAAGCCGGGCCACCAGCGAGATCAGCAGTTCCAGTTCAGCGGGCGATATTCCGGAGAGGATCTCACCGCGCGTTTTACTGATTACCATTTCCATCTCGGTAATAATGGGGGTAGCTTTTTCAGTCAGTTTAATTCGCTTAGCACGACGATCGCTGGCACAGGTCTGTCGAGAAATCAGTCCCTTATCTTCCAGTTGATCGAGTGTACGAACCAGGGATGGCTGCTCAATGCCTATCGCTTTAGCCAGTTGGATCTGCGACTGGTCGGGCGGCAGCTGATGAATATTATGCAGCGTAACCCAATGCGTCTGTGTCAATTCCAGAGGTTTCAGGCGATGGTCAATCAGAGCACGCCACACGCGTACTAACCTTGCCAGATCAGAACCTAATGGCGATTCCAATTTCATCTCCTTATAATTAGCTTGCTAAGTTATTATACTGATTTTAGAATAGTTTGCAGCATTTATATTGCCAAAACAAATGCAATACTGCATTCATCCAACAAGATTCTTTTGATTTACACTGAATTGTGACGCCCTGGTGCGTTATGGCGGGCCGCTGAGGCCACTTCCCCTTTGCAAAGGAACCGGCTCGTGAAGTTTACGTTTAACGCCACCGGGTTACCGCTTCAGGACTTGATTGTCGGTGCCTCTGTTTACTTTCCCCCTTTATTTAAGGCGGTGATGCTGGGTTTTATTCTCTGGCTGGTCACCCACCGTCTGCTGCGCGACTGGATGTATTCCGGTGAAATCTGGCATCCCATGCTGATGGATCTCTCGCTGTTTGTTCTTGCGGTCTGCCTGGGCCTTGTTGTATTAATTGTCTGGTGACTCTTGTATGAAAACCCTGAAATATTTCTCATCGCTGTTGGTTGTTGCGCTGGCGCTCATCGCCGGTTGGTGGCTGTGGAATTATTATATGCAATCCCCATGGACCCGCGATGGCAAAGTGCGCGCCGAGCAGGTCAGTATCACGCCGCAGGTTTCCGGCACCATTACGACCCTTAAGATTAAAGATAACCAGTTTGTCCATGCCGGTGAGGTGCTGTTTCATATTGATGAAACCCCCTGGCACATCGCGGTGCTGAATGCCGAAGCGCAGCTGGCGAAAGCCCGGACCGATCTGGCCAAAGCCGATAACGAAGCCAACCGCCGTCGTCATCTGTCGCGAAACTATATCTCCGCCGAAGATATGGATACGGCCAATATCAACGTCCAGGCGATGCAGGCCAGCGTCGAGGTGGCCGAAGCGGCGCTCAAGCAGGCCCAGTGGCAGCTGACGCAGACCGTGGTCAAAGCCCCGGTTGACGGCTGGGTGACGAATCTTTCCACCCGGGTGGGCGATTACGCCACCACCGGGCAGCCGCTGTTTGCGCTGGTCGACAGCCACTCATTTTACGTGGTCGGCTATTTTGAAGAGACTAAACTGCGCCACATCCGCGAGGGTGCGCCTGCCCAGATTACCCTCTACAGCGGCTCGGTAACGTTACAGGGTCACGTTTCCAGCATCGGGCGCGCCATCTACGATCAGAGCGTGGAGACCGATTCAGGGCTGGTGCCCGACGTGAAGCCGACTATCCCGTGGGTGCGGCTGGCGCAGCGCATTCCGGTACGCATCACCTTTGACCAGCTTCCGGCGGATCTGACCCTGGTCTCCGGCACCACCTGTAGCGTGGCGATCGGGACCCTGCCGTGAAGGTGTCCGCTTTTTCCTGGCGTAACCTGCCGTGGATAAAGGCAACCTCTGCCCAGTGGCGCTATGCCCTGCGCAACGGGATCGCGATGTGCCTGGCGCTGACCGTCGCTTATTGCCTTAATCTGGATGAGCCCTACTGGGCGATGACCTCGGCGGCGGTGGTCAGCTTCCCGACGGTTGGCGGGGTGATCAGTAAAAGCCTTGGCCGCGTGGTGGGCAGCTTGCTGGGGGCCACCGCGGCGCTGATTATCGCCGGGCATACCCTGAACGATCCGTGGCTGTTTTTGTTCAGCATGGCGGGGTGGCTCGGGGTCTGTACCTGGGCCTGCGCCCACTTTACCAATAACGTCGCCTATGCCTTTCAGCTGGCGGGTTACACTGCCGCAATCATTGCCTTTCCGGTGGTCAATATTCTGGATATCACCCAGCTGTGGGATATTGCTCAGGCCCGCGTCTGCGAGGTCATTATCGGGATACTCAGCGGCGGGGTGATGATGATGATCCTGCCCAGCACCTCGGATGGCACCGCCCTGATCGGTGCCCTCAAGAGCATGCACGCCCGACTGCTGGAACATGCCAGCCTGCTGTGGCAGCCCGACAGCAACGATACGATTCGCCAGGCCCATGAGAAAGTGATCGCCCAAATCCTGACCATGAACCTGCTGCGCATTCAGGCCTTCTGGAGCCACTATCGCTTTCGGCGGCAAAATGCTCTGCTGAATTATCTCCTTCACCAGCAGCTGCGGATGACCAGCGCTATCTCCAGCTTACGCCGGATGCTACTGAACTGGCCCGATCCCCCCGCGCACACACGGGAGATTATCGACCAGCTGCTGGCTGCGCTCGCACGACCCGACACCGATGTTTATACCGTGGCGCGTATTATCGCCCCGCTGAAACCCGCAGCAGGGGGCGATTACCGCCATCGCGCCGTCTGGCAGCGGTTACGCTATTTCAGCCGCCTGTATCTGCAGAGCAGCCGCTGGATAGCAGCGGTCGAGACCGCCACCCCGGTAACCGAGTTTAGTGTTCCGCACAGCCCGGCGCTGGCGCGTCATACGGACAACCTTGAAGCCTTATGGAGCGGCTTTCGCACCTTCTGCGCGCTGTGCCTGGTGGGCGCCTGGAGCATTTCCACCCAGTGGGAATCAGGCTCGGCGGCCCTGACGCTGGCGGCGATCAGTAGCGTGCTCTACTCCGTTTCGCCAACGCCGTTTAATTCGCTGACGCTGCTGTTGCGCACCCTCGTCCTGCTCTCGCTGTTCAGTGTTGTCTTCAAATTTGGCCTGATGGTACAGATATCGGATCTGTGGCTGTTCCTGCTGTTTCTGTTCCCGCTGCTCACCACTATGCAGCTGATGAAGCTGCAAATCCCTCGCCAGGCCGGCCTGTGGGGGCAGCTGATTGTGTTTATGGGTTCGTTTATTTCAGTCACCAATCCGCCCGTGTATGACTTTGCCGATTTCCTGAATGACAATCTGGCGAAGATCCTCGGCGTGGGGTTGACCTGGCTGGCGTTCGCAGTACTACGACCGGGATCGGATGCGCGCAAAAGCCGCCGCCACATTAAGGAGCTGCGTCGCGGTTTTGTCGATCAGCTCAGCCGCCGACCGCGGCTAAGTGAAAATGGGTATGAATCACTGGTGTACCATCACGTCAGCCAGCTGAACACCAGCCAGGACGCGCTCTCGCGCCGCTGGCTGCTGCGCTGGGGTGTGGTGCTGCTGAACTGCAGTCACGTGGTCTGGCAGCTGCGCGGGTGGGAAACCCGCTCCGATCCGCTGGCGCAGGTGCGCGACGTGGCAGTTTCACTCCTGCGCGACATCATGAGCGAGCGCGGCGTGCAGCAACGTCCGCTGGCCGCCACCCTTGATGAATTAAAACGGATCTGTGACACCCTCGGGCACCATCCCCAGCCTGCGGCGCAGGATCTGGCCGCGCTTATCTGGCGGCTGCACTGTTCCCTGTCCCAGCTGGAGCAGGCGCCCGCGCCGGGCACCCTCAGCGATCAGATCACCCCGCAGGCGTAGCGGGCCCCACCACCGCCAAGCGGTTTGGGTTGATCGGACATATTATCGCCCCCGACGTGGATCATCAGCGCTTTGCCTTTCACCTCATCCAGCTTTTTAAGGCGTGGCGCGACAACGGGATCGGTGGCTTTACCGTCGTTATTGACCACCAGCACCGGCAGATCGCCAAGATGTCCCATGCCGTCCGGGCCTTCATGTTTGCCGCTGCTGTGCGGATCGAGATGCCCACCCGCCGATTCGGCAGCAGAAGGCTTGCCCTCTTTCATGGCGGGTTCGCAGGAACCTTTCGCGTGGACGTGGAAACCGTGTTCGCCCGGAGGAAGGGCTTTAAGATTGGGGGCGAACTCCAGTCCCTTATCCGTTTCGGTGATTTTCACCGTCCCGACCGACTGGCCTACCCCCTGAGAGGTGACGAGGTTCATCTCAACTTCGTCGCTGGCAGCCTGCGCACCTGCGCACACCATCAACGTCAACATCGCCAGAGTAAAACGCTTCATATGACCTCCTTCGGTTAATATTTGCCCCTTAAGCTTATACCAGGGGCAACGATTTCACCGGGAAGTCAATTGAATGCAGAATTACGGTACGTCGTAACCCAGCGCGGCTTTACGAATGCGGAACCACTGCTGGCGTGTCATCTGAAGCTGTTCTGCCGCCAGGGCGGAACGCACGCGCTCGATTTTACCGGAGCCAATAATCGGCAGCGGCTTCGACGGCAGACGCAGGATCCACGCATACACCACCTGCTCGATGCTTTCTGCGTTCAGCTCCTGCGCCACCTGGGCCAGCTCATCGCGCAGCGGCTGGAAGGATTCGTCATTGAACAGGCGACCACCGCCGAGGCAGGACCAGGCCATTGGGCGAATGCGTAGCTGTTGCAGCTGATCAAGCGTGCCATCCAGCAGCAGCGGCTGGTACACCGGGGAAATTTCAACCTGATTGGTAGCCAGAGTAAACGGCAGGCGCGACTGCAGCAGTGCAAACTGGGCCGGGGTAAAGTTAGACACGCCGAAATGGCGCACTTTGCCGCTCTGGTGCAGGGCGAGGAACGCTTCGGCGACCTCGTCGGCATCCATCAGCGGATCCGGGCGATGGATCAGCAGCAGGTCGATATGATCCGTTGCCAGATGGGTCAGCGACTGCTCGGCGCTCTGAATGATATGGTCACGATCGGTGATGTAATGGCCGAGGGCATGCTCAGTTTTTGCGGTGGTGGCAATGCCGCATTTGGTGACGATCTCCATGCGCTGACGCAGCGCTGGTGCCAGCTTCATCGCTTCGCCAAAGGCCGCTTCACACTGGTAGCCGCCGTAAATATCGGCGTGATCGACGGTGGTGATCCCCAGATCCAGATGCGCTTCAATAAAGCTCGCCAGCTGCTGAGCGGACATATTCCAGTCCATCAGACGCCAGTAGCCCATCACAAAACGGGAGAATTCCGGGCCCTGTGGGGCAAGGGTAATACGCTGAACCATAGCAATTTCCTCAAAAAAAGACTGGGGTGAGTATACGCAATTACGGGGCTAAAACAGTGAGGGTTGCTGCGGTTCTTCGGTTTCGGAGGCTCTGTTTGCGCGCATTTTGCGCAGCAGACGCTGGCGACACAGGCGCAGGATCTCCTGTTTCTGCGGATCGCTCATGGCTTGCCAGTTAAAACGCTCCTCCCGGCTGCGCATACAGCCGCGACAAAAGCCCCGCTCATCCGACTGGCAAATACCCCGGCACGGGCTCTGGACGGGAAAGAACTCCAGTTGTTCAGCCACACCCACCTCCCCGCTCCCCATGATTACAGTAAAGTGAAGACCTTAAGCCGGGCTAACGCAAGACGTCAACCGCAGAAATGCACATTAAGGTTTCACTAATCTTCGCTCCCTATACTCGCGTCATCAAAGCAATGAATGGTCCGGATGATGATGCAGTCGATTAAAAAGTTACAGTGTAACGATATAAAGTTCACTCTGGGGTGCGCCCTGTTATTTACGTTGTTAAATGCCCTGTTTATCCAACGCAGCTGGGCAGTGATCGCCCCAACACGGCTACATGATTTTATTTTTGCCCTGACGGTGCCACTGGTGCTGTTTTGCGGCTGGGTGATGGTATTCAGTATTCTGAATATCCCCCTGATCCGCAAGCCGCTGCTGGTACTGCTCACCCTGGGCTGTGCGGGCGCGACCTATTTTATGTTCACTTACGGGGCGGTGATTGACCAGAATATGATGGTCAACGTCTTCGAAACCAACTCCCAGGAAGCCACCGCGCTGGTCACCCCGCAGTTGCTGCTGTGGCTGGCGGTTGCTGGTCTGGTCCCTTCGGCGGTGCTGGCCATGATCCGCATTCAGCCCGGTAAAGTCTGGCAAACGCTGCTGATGCGTCTGGCGACGATCCTCGCCAGCCTGTTAATCATTATTCTGGTCGCTTCGGTGTTTTATAAGGACTACGCCTCGTTGTTCCGCAACAATAAAGGCATCGTCAAAATGGTGACCCCGGCGAACTACGTCAGCGCCATCGCAAAATACAGCAAGGCACGTTGGTTTGCGGGCGATCAGACCTTAATCCGGTTGGGCGAAGATGCGCATAAAGGTCCGATGATGCTGGCACAGCAGAAAAAAACCGTGCTGGTGCTGGTTGTCGGCGAAGCCTCCCGGGCGCAAAACTATTCCCTGAACGGCTACGAACGCGAAACCAATCCTGAACTGAAAAAACAGAACGTAATCAACTTCCCGCAGGCCTCCTCCTGTGGCACAGAAACGGCCGTTTCGGTGCCGTGTATGTTCTCGGGGATGCCGCGCAAACAGTATGACGCCGACCTGGCTCATCATCAGGAAGGGTTAATGGACGTGCTGGCCCACGCGGGAGTCAATCTGCTGTGGCGGGATAACGACGGTGGCTGTAAAGGTGCCTGCAATCGCATCCCGCATACCGACATGACTCAGTGGAAGCTGGACGCGCTGTGCAAAAACAACGCCTGTATTGACGACGCCAATCTCTGGCACCTGGACAGCGTCTTAGACGGCCTGAAGCAGGACAGCGTGCTGGTGATCCACCTGATGGGCAGCCACGGTCCGGCTTATTATCAGCGCTACCCGGAGCAGTACCGCCGCTTTACCCCGACCTGCGACACCAACCAGATCCAGGACTGCGATCATCAGGCGCTGCTCAATACCTATGACAACACTATTTTGTATACCGACAGCGTGGTGAGTAAGACCATCGACATGCTGAAAGCCCGGCAATCCACGATGAACACTGCGCTGATTTACCTGTCCGACCACGGTGAATCGCTGGGGGAAAACGGTCTCTATTTGCACGGTACTCCTTATATGCTGGCGCCCGAGCAGCAGACCCATATTCCGTTTATATTCTGGCTGTCGCCGGACTATCAGCAAAACTACCGCGTTAATGAACAGTGCCTACGCGACCAGGCCGGGAAAGAGGCAGTATCCCAGGACAATCTGTTCGCCACAGTGCTGGGGATGATGAATATCCAGACAGCGGTTTATCAGCCGCAAATGGATCTCCTCACCCGCTGTCGTCGAACTTAACGCTTGCATTAGACCGACTGGTCTATTACATTGTCCGCATGAATAAGCACACTGAACACGATACACGCGAACACCTGCTGGCAACCGGCGAGCGTCTGTGCATGCACCGGGGCTTTACCGGGATGGGGCTGAGCGAACTGCTCAAAACCGCCGACGTGCCGAAGGGATCGTTTTACCACTACTTTCGCTCGAAAGAGGCGTTTGGCGTGGCCCTGCTGGAGCGCCACTTTGCCGGCTACCATCAGCGTCTTGCCAGCCACTTCGCCAGCGGTGAAGGGAATTATCGCGATCGTGTTCTGGCTTACTATCAGGAAGCGCTGACCCAGTTCAGTCAGCAGGGCCTGATCAGCGGTTGCCTGACGGTGAAACTGTCCGCCGAAGTGTGCGATCTGTCAGAAGATATGCGCACGGCAATGCATAAAGGGGCCACCGAGGTGATCGCCCTGCTGGCGCAAGCGCTGGAGAAAGGCCGTGCTGAAAGGTCACTGGTCTTTATCGGCGAATCCTTCGCGCAGGCACAGGTACTTTACTCCCTGTGGCTGGGGGCGAATCTGCAGGCCAAAATGTCCCGCAGTTCGCTGCCGCTGGAAAGCGCGCTGGCTCATGTGCAAAACATCATTGCAACGCCTGACGTATAACAGGCGTTTTTATTTAACGATTTACTAGTCGACCGGTCTATTCAGGAGCCACTATGTCAGCCGAAAAATTATTTACCCCCCTTAAAGTGGGCGCAATCGAAGCACCTAACCGCGTTTTCATGGCACCTCTCACCCGCCTGCGCAGCATCGAGCCGGGTGATATTCCGACCCCACTGATGGGCGAATACTATCGCCAGCGCGTCAGTTCAGGTCTGATCATCTCGGAAGCCACGCAGATTTCTTTCCAGGCCAAAGGCTACGCTGGCGCACCGGGCCTGCACAGCCCGGAGCAGATCGCCGCGTGGAAGAAAATTACCGCGGGCGTACATGCTGAAGAGGGTCGCATCGCGGTCCAGCTGTGGCACACCGGCCGTATCTCGCACAACAGCCTGCAGCCGGGTGGTCAGGCGCCGGTAGCCCCTTCCGCACTGATCGCGGGCACCCGCACTTCGCTGCGTGATGAAAACGGTCAGGCGACCCGGGCAGATACCTCCCTGCCGCGTGCCCTTGAGCTGAACGAAATCCCGGGCATCGTGAATGATTTCCGCCAGGCGGTCGCCAACGCCCGTGAAGCCGGTTTCGACCTCGTCGAACTGCACTCGGCACACGGCTACCTGCTGCACCAGTTCCTGTCACCTTCTTCTAACCAGCGTACCGATCAGTACGGCGGTAGCATCGAGAATCGTGCCCGTCTGGTGCTGGAAGTGGTGGATGCTGTTTCTCAGGAGTGGAGTGCCGATCGCATCGGGATCCGCGTCTCGCCAATCGGTTCGTTCCAGAACGTGGATAACGGTCCGAACGAAGAAGCTGATGCCCTGTACCTGATTGCAGAGCTGGCGAAGCGCGGCATCGCGTATCTGCACATGTCCGAGCCAGACTGGGCAGGCGGCGAGCCGTATTCTGATGCCTTCCGTCAGAAAGTCCGCGACCGCTTCCCGGGCGTGATCATCGGTGCTGGCGCGTACACGCCAGAAAAAGCCGAAGACTTGATTAACAAAGGGTTGATCGATGCCGTGGCCTTTGGCCGCGCCTACATCGCCAACCCGGATCTGGTGGCGCGTCTTGAGCGTAAAACCGAGCTGAACCCACAGCGCCCGGAAAGCTTCTACGGCGGCGGTGCCGAAGGTTATACCGATTATCCTTCTTTATAGTCCCTCCATTGATAGCGGCGACGATTCGCCGCTATACTAAAACATCGTTTCTGTTCAAGATGATAAAAGCAAAGAGGATATTATGCGCTTACTCCATACCATGCTGCGCGTTGGCGACCTGCAACGTTCCATTGAGTTTTACACCAACGTACTGGGCATGACCCTGCTGCGCACCAGCGAAAACCCGGAATACAAATATTCACTGGCGTTTGTTGGCTACGGCCAGGAAAGCGAAGAAGCGGTTATCGAACTGACCTATAACTGGGATGTTGATAGCTACGAGCTGGGCACTGCGTACGGTCACATCGCACTTGAAGTGGATAACGCGGCTGAAGCCTGCGAGCGCATCCGCAGCAACGGCGGCAACGTCACCCGTGAAGCGGGCCCGGTTAAAGGCGGCACCACGGTTATCGCCTTCGTCGAAGATCCCGACGGTTACAAAATCGAACTGATTGAAGCCAAAGATGCCGGTCGCGGTCTGGGTAACTGATCCTTCAGGGCGCGTGATGCGCCCGTTGTTTTACTGCATCCCGCTCTAAAATTTGCCATAATGCGCTCTGCTTTTTTCCCCTTGTAAGAGATCCAGATGTCCGATAACGCTCAAATTACCGGTCTGTGCGACCGTTTTCGTGGTTTTTATCCTGTTGTGATTGATGTTGAAACCGCAGGATTTAACGCCAAAACCGATGCGCTGCTGGAAATTGCCGCCATCACGTTGAAAATGGATGAACAGGGCAATTTGCTGCCGGACTCCACGCTGCATTTCCACGTCGAACCTTTCGAGGGGGCTAATCTGCAGCCCGAGGCGCTGGCGTTTAACGGCATTGACCCGAGTAACCCGCTGCGCGGGGCGGTCAGCGAATACGACGCGCTGCATGCCATTTTCAAAATGGTGCGCAAGGGCATGAAAGATCAGAACTGCAATCGCGCGATCATGGTGGCGCACAATGCCACGTTCGATCACAGCTTTATGATGGCCGCCGCCGAGCGCGCCTCGCTCAAGCGCAACCCGTTCCACCCGTTCGTCACCTTCGATACCGCCGCATTAAGCGGACTGGCGCTGGGGCAAACGGTGCTGTCAAAAGCCTGTATCACGGCGGGCATCGCCTTTGACGGCACCCAGGCGCACTCTGCCCTGTACGATACCGAACGCACATCCGAGCTGTTTTGCGAGATTGTTAATCGCTGGAAACGCCTCGGCGGCTGGCCGCTGCCGGAAGCGGAACCTGAAGCATAAAAAAAAGCGACCTTTTGGTCGCTTTTTTGTGTCCATGACGCGAGAAATTACTCTGCGTCTGGCTCTTCAGATTTGTATTTCGCTGCGGTCTCTTTGATCAGCTGCTGCAGTTCGCCGCGCTGATACATTTCGATCAGGATGTCGCACCCGCCGACCAGTTCGCCGTCAATCCACAGCTGTGGGAAGGTTGGCCAGTTAGCGTATTTTGGCAGCTCAGCGCGGATATCCGGATTCTGCAGAATATCAACGTAAGCAAAACGTTCGCCACAGGCGGACAGCGCCTGAACTGCTTGTGCGGAGAAACCGCAGCTTGGCAGCTTTGGAGAACCTTTCATGTACAGGAGAATCGGGTTTTCAGCGATTTGTTGCTGAATTTTTTCAATAGTAGTGCTCATGTCTTGCTTCCTTTAACTTCTGTTACGGCAATCGACTGTCATTGTAGCGTCTCAGACCGACAACGGAAAATAACATTTTCGTCACGTATCGTATTTTACCGCGCGTCGCATAAAGATGCATTAATAACGCATGTTAGATATGTACTGCCCTGATTTTTGCTCAGCGAATGACCAGGCCAGCGAAAGGATGTTTATTTTTTTTGCACTCGATTACAAAACGCAGTTTTAAGTGCAAAAAGTTTATTAACGTCGGGGCTTTTTATAGATTAGAATCGACAGGTTTTGTAAATCACCTGCCGGCATTATTCATGCCAGCAATTACCAGGGGACTGCCCAGTGGCGCGAATAAATAAATTCTCGATCACGCTCTGTGCTTTGCTTTTTTCGACTCTCTCTTTCACGCCGCTGGCTAACGCCTCAGAGCAGGCGCGGTCTTCGGCTACGCATAAAACGCATCTGGCGAAAGTAACCGAACCCAAGAAAAAAAGCGCGACCAGCAAAACCACTAAAAAAGAGAGCACCAGTAAAAAAAGCACCACCAAAAAGAGCACCGCAAAGAAAGCCCTCGCGAAAACACCGCAAACCGCCTCCAGCAAGAAAAACAAAAATTCCCCTCACAATGCCACCCGAGCCACGCAAACGGCTTCGCGCGTTGTGACAGAGAAGTGTACGACCCGCAAAGGACACAAAAAGCAGTGCGTTAAAACCAGCAAGACCACAACCATTGCCGCCGCGCATAAAGTCCGGGTGCAAAAAGCGCAAAGCACAGCGTTAAATAAATTAATGGGACAGATTGGCAAACCGTATCGCTGGGGCGGAAGCTCACCGCGTACCGGTTTTGACTGCAGCGGTCTGGTCTATTACGCCTATAAAGATCTGGTGAAATTCCGTATCCCGCGCACCGCCAACGAAATGTACCATCTGCGCGATGCGTCTCCGGTCACCCGGGGTGAACTGGAAAGCGGCGATCTGGTGTTCTTCCGCACCCAGGGTCGCGGGACGGCCGATCACGTCGGCGTGTACGTCGGCAACGGCAAGTTTATCCAATCCCCGCGCAGCGGCCAGGATATCCAGATCACCTCCCTGAGCGAAGATTACTGGCAGCGTCACTACGTTGGCGCACGCCGCGTGATGAAGGCCAACACCATTCGTTAATCCCCTGCCCTGCTGGCTCTTCAGCAGGGTAAGTTCTTCTTTTGTCTAACCTTTCATTTTGCTACTCTACCCGCACGTTCAATATGGTTATTGAATGGATCACTATAATAAGGAGAGAAGCAATGTCGTTTGAACTACCTGCATTACCGTATGCAAAAGACGCCCTGGTCCCGCACATTTCTGTGGAAACCCTGGAATACCATTACGGTAAGCATCACCAGACCTACGTCACCAACCTGAACAACCTGATCGCTGGCACCGCGTTTGAGGGCAAAACCCTCGAAGAGATCGTGCGCGGCTCCGAAGGGGGCGTGTTTAACAATGCCGCGCAGGTCTGGAACCACACCTTCTACTGGCACTGCCTGGCACCCAATGCCGGTGGCGAACCAACGGGTGAACTGGCTGCGGCCATCAGCGCTACGTTTGGCAGCTTCGCCGCCTTTAAAGCGGCGTTTACCGATGCAGCAGTGAAGAACTTTGGCGCGGGCTGGACCTGGCTGGTTAAAGAGGCGGATGGCACGCTGGCAATCGTCTCAACGTCCAATGCAGGAACGCCGCTGACCACGAACGCTACGCCGCTGATGACCGTCGACGTGTGGGAACATGCGTACTACATCGATTACCGCAATGCGCGCCCGAACTACCTTGAGCACTTCTGGGCGCTGGTGAACTGGGAATTTGTAGCGAAGAACTTCGCAGCATAAATGCAGTGCAGAAGGGCGAGCCCTTCTGCATTATTGTTACTCGGTGGCACCCACCGGCTGCGGCTGATTTCTGCCGGACGCGAGCACCAGAATTAGGCCCAGGGCGGCAATCATTGCCCCCATTACCGGCACAAAGCTGTACCCCATGCCGCTGGAGATCACCGCCCCGCCTGCCGCCGCGCCGAGCGCATTGCCCAGATTGAAAGCACCGATATTCACTGACGACGACAGCCCCGGCGCATCGCTGGCGACACGCATCACGCGCATCTGCAGCGGCGGCACCACCGCGAAAGTTGCCATCCCCCACACCACCATCGCAATTGCCGCGCCGATCTCATTGCGTGCCAGCCAGGGAATTGCCAGCATAATCACGATCAGCAGCAGTAAAAAGCCCTTCAGCGTGCCATTCACTGACTTATCCGCCAGCTTGCCGCCCAGGTAGTTACCCAGCGAGAACCCAACGCCGATCAGCACCAGCATGGCAGTGACAAAGGCCGGGGTCGCCTGGTTGATGTCGTGCAGCACCGGCGAAATATAGGTATAGAGGGTAAACATTGCCCCGGCGCCCAGCACCGTGGTCAGCAACGCAGACAGCACCTGCGGGCGCATCAGCACCGCCAACTCTTTGCGCACCTCCGGCTTTTCACCCGCCCCGCCTTTCGGCAACGAGAAGAACAGCGCGATCATCGCCACCACGCCAAGCCCCGCAGTCGCAAGGAACGACATCCGCCAGCCAATCACTTCGCCCATCCACGTCGCCGCCGGGACGCCGCCAATATTGGCAATCGTCAGCCCCATAAACATGGTAGCCACTGCGCTCGCCTGCTTATGTTTAGGCACCACGCTTGCAGCCACCACTGAGCCCAAGCCAAAGAAGGCCCCGTGGTTCAGGCTGGTGAGGATGCGGGACAGCATCAGGGTGGTGTAATCCGGCGCGAGGGCCGACAGCACGTTACCAACGGTAAAAATCGCCATCAGGAAGATCAGCGCATTACGACGGCCACGATGCGACAGGAGAAGCGTCATCAGCGGTGCCCCCACCATCACACCGATGGCATAGGCACTGATCAGCATTCCTGCGGCGGGAATAGAAACATCCACACCCCGGGCGATGACCGGTAACAATCCCATCGGGGAGAATTCAGTGGTGCCAATGCCAAATGCACCAATCGCCAGGGCCAGCAGGGGAAAATTGATTTTCATACTTCAACTCCAGACACCGTGTCGTCACGCGACACAGAACAATGAAGGCGAAAGCATGACATCAATCACAAAAAATGAGAAGTTTACATTTTGGCAAAAGATTATTGCAGGAGGCGTAACAATCAGCCAGGAGAAACGAGGGAGAGCAGGCTCCCCCGTATCGATCAGTGCAGCGCAGCAGTGAAAGCACTCGCCACGATCAAACTCAGGACAATAACGGTCGTAACCAGCGAAAACTTAAGATCGGTACTCATCAATTTTTCTCCTTTTAATCACCCCATGAAGAGTGAGCTTGCTCATTTTTACACAGTTCACAGCAAAAATCTTGCGGGTTTTAGGTGGATTACCGTTTTTGTTCTTCCCCTTTTGGTCAAGATCAGCCAAAATTCCACGCTAAATTTATTAGCGTACCGGCCATTGACCCCCTCCTGACGTCCTGTGTCGTTTTCCCGGCGTACCGCAATTCAAATTGCGCAATTAGGGCGAGTGAAGGCAAACGTTTACCTATTGGTTTTTCAGGAGCTTAGATATGGTCTGGAGTGACATCTGATGGCAACAATTAAAGACGTGGCGAAACGCGCAAACGTTTCCACTACAACCGTATCACATGTGATTAACAAAACGCGCTTTGTCGCGGAAGAGACGCGCAACAACGTCTGGGCGGCGATTAAAGAGCTGCACTATTCTCCAAGCGCCGTGGCCCGCAGCCTGAAAGTGAATCACACCAAGACAATCGGCTTACTGGCGACCAGCAGCGAAGCGCCCTATTTTGCTGAAATTATTGAAGCCGTAGAGAAGAATTGCTTCCAGAAAGGCTACACCCTGATTCTGGGCAACGCCTGGAACAGCCTCGAGAAACAGCGGGCCTATCTGTCGATGATGGCGCAAAAGCGCGTTGATGGCCTGCTGGTGATGTGTTCCGAATACCCGGAATCGCTGCTCAATATGCTGGAGGAGTATCGCAATATTCCGATGGTGGTGATGGACTGGGGCGAAGCCAAAGCCGACTTTACCGACTCGGTAATCGATAACGCCTTTGAAGGCGGGTATATGGCCGGTCGGTATCTGATCGAACGCGGCCACCGCGAAATTGGCGTGATTCCAGGGCCGCTGGAGCGCAACACCGGCGCCGGTCGACTGGCAGGCTTTATGAAAGCGATGGAAGAGACGCTGATCACTGTGCCGGAAAACTGGATTGTGCAGGGCGACTTTGAGCCGGAATCCGGCTACCGCGCGATGCAGCAGATCCTCTCCCAGAGCCCGCGTCCGACGGCGATATTCTGCGGCGGGGATATTATGGCGATGGGCGCGCTGTGCGCCGCCGACGAAATGGGCCTGCGCGTCCCGCAGGATATTTCGCTGATCGGCTATGATAACGTGCGCAACGCGCGCTTCTTTACGCCGGCGCTGACCACCATCCACCAGCCGAAAGATTCGCTGGGGGAGACGGCCTTCAATATGTTGCTGGATCGTATTGTCAGCAAGCGCGAAGAGTCACACTCCATTGAAGTGCATCCGCGTCTGATCGAACGCCGCTCGGTCGCGGATGGTCCTTTCCGCGACTACCGCCGTTAATCCTCCCCGGGAGCCAGCCCCTCTGGCTCCCGCAGCCATTCCTTATTCATCGTTTCGCTATCGCCGAGATACGCCAGCAGCCACGCCAGGGCCGGAGAGATATCGTTTTGCTGCCAGGTCAGGCAGCAGGCGGCATCCGGGAAGGGATTTTCCAGCGACAGCGCCACCCACTTGCCACTGTCAATCCACGGTCGGGCGACGTGCGCCGGTACCATCCCCACGCACAGTCCGGCAGAGAGACAGGACGCTGACGACTCCCAGTCCGGGGTCACGATCCGCCGCTGATTATCCAGCAGCCAGGTGATGCGCTTCGGCAACGAACGTGAGGTATCTTCCCGCACCAGCGATGGCCAGTTGCGCAAAGTATCATCGCTGAGCGGCCCTGCCATCGCGGCCAGCGGATGGTGGCTGGCCACCACGCAGTTCCAGCTCAGGGTGCCCATATCGCGAAACGCATAGCGCCCCCCTACCGGGATAGCCTGGGTCGCACCGATCGCCATCTCGACCCTGCCGTCCGCCAGCGCATCCCAGACGCCATTGAAGACCTCCTGGGACACCCGCAGCTCCACGTCAGAAAAGTGACGATAGAAATCAACGATCATCTGCCGGGTGCGCTCGGGGCGCACAATATTATCCACCGCAATCGACAGATGGCCTCGCCAGCCGTTGGCAATCTGCTGACACTGTTCTCGGGTGATCTGCATTTTTTTGATAACAGATCGCCCCTCCTTGAGAAACCACACCCCGGCGGGCGTCAGCTCCACATCCCGGTGACGCCGTTCAAACAGCGGCACCGCCAGCCACTCCTCCAGCTGACGCACCGTATAGCTGATGGCAGAAGGCACCCGGTGCAGCTCCTGCGCTGCACCGCTAAAACTGCCGTTGCGCGCGACGGCATCCACCACTTCTAGAGAATATTCTGACCACATTTTCTGCCTGCAAAATTTTTGAATGCAACAGCCAAATATTAGCGTTTCACAAGCCGGATTGCACTGCCTACACTCTGCGGCAATGACACCTGCACCTATAACGGAGAATAAACACAGTGATACCTGGGAAAGGATTTTTAGTCTGGCTTGCCGGGCTGAGCGTGCTCGGCTTCCTGGCAACTGACATGTACCTGCCCGCTTTTGCGGTCATGCAGGAAGATTTGCAAACCCCGGCGGCGGCCATCAGCGCCAGCCTGAGCCTGTTCCTGGCAGGCTTTGCCTTTGCGCAACTGCTGTGGGGACCGCTGTCCGATCGCTTCGGACGCAAACCGATTCTGCTGGCCGGGCTGGCCATTTTTGCCCTCGGCTGTCTGGGGATGCTGTGGGTCCGCGAAGCGACCTGGCTGCTGGTGCTGCGCTTTATTCAGGCGGTCGGGGTGTGCGCTGCGGCGGTCACCTGGCAGGCGCTGGTAACCGATTACTATCCGGCCTCGCGCGTTAACCGCATCTTCGCCACCATTATGCCGCTGGTCGGGCTTTCTCCGGCGCTGGCGCCGCTGCTCGGCAGCTGGATCCTCGCCCATTTTGACTGGCAGTCAATTTTTGCCGTGCTGTTCGTTATCGCCCTGGTGCTGATGATCCCGGCCTTTAGCCTGAAGCCTGCGACGGCGAAAGCGCCCGCAGAATCTCGCGTCACCTTTTTATCGCTGCTGCGCTCACGTGTTTATAGCGGTAACGTGCTGATCTACGCCGCCTGTTCGGCAAGCTTCTTCGCCTGGCTGACCGGCTCGCCGTTTATCCTCAGCGAAATGGGCTATAGCCCGGCCGCAATCGGCCTCAGCTACGTGCCGCAAACCATCGCCTTCCTGATTGGCGGTTACGGCTGTCGCGCCGCGCTGCAAAAATGGCAAGGACCTCAGATGCTGCCGTGGCTGCTGGGCCTGTATGCGCTCAGCGTCATCGCAACCTGGGCGGTTGGGTTTATCCCGGGCGTGGGTCTGGCTCCGCTGCTGGTGCCTTTCTGCCTGATGGCGGTGGCCAACGGCGCGATCTACCCAATTGTGGTGGCGCAGGCCCTGCGTCCCTTCCCGCAGGCCACCGGCAGCGCGGCGGCTCTGCAGAACACCCTGCAGCTGGGTCTGTGTTTCCTGGCGAGCCTGCTGGTCTCGTGGCTGATCGCCACCCCGCTGCTGACCACCACCAGCGTGATGCTGGTCACCGTGGTGCTGTCTGTGATGGGCTATCGGATGCAGTACGTTCGCGCCCGCCAGCAGCAGGACGATCTCAGCGCAGAATCCTCGCGTGCCTGATGACACCGACTCTGTCATTAGCGTGCTAACCTTCTGGTGTTGAATCACGCTTTTTTCAGGCCTATACTTATTTGTGCGTTCTAATAAATACGATAAGTATTAGGCATTAACGGGAGCAGGAACGCTCCCGTTTCTCCATGGATGGCCTTTCGGCAAGGGTAATCTCCCTTCCTCTGTTCTACGTCGGATATTAGCCTCGCGGGTCATCCCCGTGAGATTTCTCACAGCCCTTATCCCGGGGGTTATGATCACAGCAAGTGATGGAGAAGCTATGAGTTCATCGTGTATAGACGAAGTCAGTTTTCGCAACGACAGCTGGTTCAGGATAGTGAATGAAATGCTGACCCGGGCGGGCATTACCGTCAACGGTCCGGCAGCGTCCGATCTGCAGGTCAAACATCCCGACTTTTTTAAACGCATTATGCAGGAAGGTTCCCTCGGCCTTGGCGAGAGCTATATGGACGGCTGGTGGGAGTGCGAACGGCTGGATATTTTTTTCAATAAGGTCCTGCGGGCCGGACTGGAAAATCAGCTTCCCAGCCACCTGAAAGACACCCTGCGTATTGCCACCGCCCGCCTGTTCAACCTGCAAAATAAAAAACGCGCCTGGATTGTTGGCAAGGAGCATTACGATCTTGGCAACGATCTGTTCAGCCGCATGCTTGACCCAACGATGCAATACTCCTGCGGCTACTGGAAACAGGCCGAAAGCCTGGAACAGGCGCAGCAGGATAAACTGCGGCTGATCGGCGAGAAACTGCAGCTCCAGCCCGGCATGCGGGTGCTGGATATTGGCTGCGGCTGGGGTGGGCTGGCGCATTTTTTAGCCAGGCACTATGGCGTCAGCGTGGTGGGTGTGACAATTTCGGCGGAACAGCAAAAAATGGCCCAGTCTCGCTGTCGCGACCTGGATGTCACCATTTTACTGCAGGACTATCGCGATCTTGACGATCAGTTCGACCGGATTGTCTCCGTGGGAATGTTTGAGCACGTGGGGCCAAAAAACTACCCGACCTACTTTAACGTCGTCGATCGCAACCTCAAGCCGGACGGTCTTTTTCTGCTGCACACTATTGGTTCGCAAAAAACCGACCATCGTGTCGATCCATGGATCGACAAATACATCTTTCCGAATGGCTGTTTACCCTCCGTTCGCCAGATAGCGAACGCCAGTGAAGCGCATTTTGTGATGGAAGACTGGCATAACTTTGGCGCGGATTACGACACCACCCTGATGGCGTGGCATTCGCGTTTCCTCGCCAGTTGGCCGGAGATCGCAGACAACTATTCTGAACGATTCAAACGGATGTTCAGCTATTACCTGAATGCGTGTGCCGGTGCGTTTCGTGCGCGGGATATTCATCTGTGGCAGGTGGTTTTCAGCCGCGGGGTGGAGAACGGTTTGCGGGTGGCGCGCTAAAAAAACACCCCGGGAAACCGGGGTGTTTTTTATTATTCGATATCGAGCGCTTGTTGGATGGCGGCCTCTTTTGCCGCCAGCACGCGCTCAACGGTATCCACTACCGCCTGGGTCTGGGGATCGATCTCAATATTGACCCGATGCCCCAGTTTTTTCGCCCCCAGCGTCGTGCGCTGCAGCGTCTCAGGGATCAGGTGCACGCAGAAGCGGGTTGGCGTCACTTCACCCACGGTCAGGCTGATGCCGTCCACGCCGATAAAGCCTTTATACAGGATGTACTTCAGTAATAACGGATCCTGAACCTTAAACCAGATTTGGCGGTTATTTTCCGAGGTCAGGATTTTGGAAATTTCAGCGGTGGTCATAATATGACCGGACATTAAATGCCCGCCAATTTCATCGCTGAACTTTGCCGCGCGCTCAACGTTAACGTCGTCACCCACCACCAGCTCACCAAGGTTAGTGATACGCAGCGTCTCTTTCATTAAATCAAAGCTAATCAGGTTGCCGTTAATTTCGGTAACCGTCAGGCAACAACCGTTATGTGCAACCGAAGCACCCGTTTCCAGGCCATCGAGCATATACTCCGGCAGGGCCACAATATGGGTGCGGAAGTTCGGTTTTTCATCAATGGACACCAGTTTCGCGGTGCCCTGCACAATACCAGTAAACATGCTTACCACTCCTGTTTGTTCCTTCGGTGCTGACACCGTTTAATCGCACCACAATAACAGTTGAAAATAGAGGTTGCCAGCACACTACCTTTTCTGGCGATTTTTTCACTAGATAATTAACCATTCCCCGCTACAATAGCTGGAATTCCCCGCATCTTCTTCTTGCTGCTTTTCGCAGCGGCTTTTTATTCTCTCAAATAACAACAAGATCAAAGGTGTTCACGTGCAGAAGTACATCAGTGAAGCGCGTCAGTTATTAGCTCTGGCAATCCCGGTGATCCTCGCGCAAATCGCCCAAACCTCAATGGGATTCGTTGATACCGTCATGGCCGGGGGTTACAGCGCCACCGACATGGCCGCCGTCGCTATCGGCACCTCTATCTGGCTGCCGGCTATTTTATTTGGTCACGGTCTGCTGCTGGCCTTAACCCCGGTGGTTGCCCAGCTTAACGGCTCCGGACGCCGGGAGCGCATTGCCCACCAGATCCGTCAGGGCTTCTGGCTGGCCGGTTTTGTTTCAGTGTTAATCATGATTGTGCTGTGGAACGCGGGCTATATTATTCACGCCATGCGCAATATTGACCCCATGCTTGCGGATAAAGCCGTCGGCTATTTACGCGCCCTGCTGTGGGGGACCCCGGGATATTTATTCTTCCAGGTAGCACGTAATCAGTGCGAAGGTCTGGCGAAAACCAAACCGGGTATGGTGATGGGTTTTATCGGGCTGCTGGTCAATATTCCGGTGAACTACATCTTTATTTACGGTCACTTTGGCATGCCGGAGCTGGGCGGCGTTGGCTGCGGCGTGGCGACGGCTGCAGTGTACTGGGTGATGTTCTTCAGCATGCTCTCCTACGTGAAGCGCGCCCGGTCGATGCACGATATTCGTAATGAGCCCGGATTCAGCAAGCCGGATATGGCGGTAGTTAAGCGCCTGGTACAGCTGGGCCTGCCGATTGCGCTGGCGCTGTTCTTTGAAGTCACCCTGTTCGCCGTGGTCGCCCTGCTGGTGTCCCCGCTGGGCATCATCGACGTAGCCGGGCACCAGATTGCCCTTAACTTCAGCTCGCTGATGTTCGTTCTGCCGCTGTCGCTCGCCGCTTCCGTGACCATTCGCGTCGGGTATCGCCTCGGTCAGGGCTCAACGCTGGAGGCACAAACTTCAGCGCGTACCGGGATAGCCGTGGGGATCGGCATGGCGATGTGTACCGCCCTGTTCACTATCACCCTGCGCGAGCAGATTGCGCTGCTGTATAACGACAGCCCGGAAGTGGTGATCCTGGCCTCGCACCTGATGCTGCTGGCGGCGATTTATCAGATCTCCGACTCCATCCAGGTGGTCGGCAGCGGCGTGCTGCGCGGCTATAAAGACACGCGGTCGATTTTCTTTATTACGTTCATCGCCTACTGGGTACTGGGTCTGCCGAGCGGCTATATCCTGGCGCTTACCGATCTGGTGGTCGACCGGATGGGCCCGGCCGGGTTCTGGATTGGCTTTATTATCGGCTTAACCTCTGCGGCGATCATGATGATGCTGCGGATGCGCTTCCTGCAGCGCCAGCCTTCAAGTGTGATTTTGCAACGCGCTGCTCGCTAATTACTCACCGGCCGCCTGCGGGCGGCTACTTTCTCTTCACTTTGCGCGGGAATGAAGCAATCGCGTGAAATCTGAAAGAAAAATGCAGTTTACCTCTTGCCTGATGCGGCCACTGCCGCTAATATTCGACCCCGTTGTCACACACAACATTGCGTTCATAGCTCAGTTGGTTAGAGCACCACCTTG
Organism: Silvania sp.; assembly: GCF_051656365.1. Taxonomy (NCBI): domain Bacteria; kingdom Pseudomonadati; phylum Pseudomonadota; class Gammaproteobacteria; order Enterobacterales; family Enterobacteriaceae; genus Silvania; species Silvania sp. Next base: position 49,054 of record NZ_JBOGBT010000046.1, read on the forward strand.
ACATGGTGGGGGTCGTTGGTTCGAGTCCAATTGAACGCACCATTCTCTACAGTGCGTCCGTAGCTCAGTTGGTTAGAGCACCACCTTGACATGGTGGGGGTCGGTGGTTCGAGTCCACTCGGACGCACCATTTCAGTTATTCCTCAGTACCTTCTCTTAGTTCAAAGTCCAAATCTTAGTCTGTTTTTCACCCGTGCTGTTTACGCTTCTCGCATTCCATGCTGATGTCGCAGACAAACAGAACACCGGTCAGTCTCCGGGTTAAACGTCTTATATTGACGCTGGCAGCAACGGCAGGTGAGTTGTGTCCAGGGAAAACGCAGGACCTGGTTTTCATCTACCCGCTTTTCAATATCAATGGCCTGCACGGGACACACCGCAGCACAGCTCGCACAGCCGATACACAATGACGACGTGAACGTCAGCGCCCCCTCTGTCAGTTGCAGCGCCTTTTGGGTACAGACACGGGTGCAGGCGCCGCAGGCGATGCATTGCGACCGATCCAGCGCCAGCTGATATTCGCTGATGGCAGACAATGCCTGACGACGGGCCTGTCGCCCGGTCGAAACAGTACCTGACTGCACGTCCACTTCACTGGCCTTCAGAAAGTGTCGACGCTCAGCATTGATCGCCTTTTGCGGCGGCGGCAGGATCTGCCAGACCGGGGCATTCAATTCCCGTAGCCAGAGGTTTAATGCGGCTACGGCGCGCACCCAGCCGGGATGGGTCTCCATGTCCAGCGCCACAGCCCGGATGCCATGCTGGTGATGCCACATCAATAGCTCTTCAACGGAGGGTGCCAGCGTCGAAAACGGTGCCACTAAGGTGAAGGCAATATAACGGCGCGTTTCAGGCCGCAGGTTTTGCAGTGCATCCGTCGGACAGACAAACAAGCATTGGCCGCACCGAAGGCACGCATCCTGATCAATGGTCGGCGTCGTTGCCGTAGGGACAATGGCGTTGACCGGGCACGCCGCCACACATGCCCGGCAGTCGTGGCGGGGAAACTGTTTGCATAAGCAGGAGCCCCCCACACCGGGCGGCGCAAGGGGCTGGGTCAGGCGAAATAACGCCATCAGTTAATGCAGAAAAATATAAAGCGGAACAGCACTTCAGCCAGCACCAGCAGCAGACTGCCGATCATCAACCCGGCCTTCCCCTGACGCCACGCGCTCACCACAAACAGCAGTGCGCCGAGTACGGACACGACCCAGCTAAACACGCGCAGACCGCTGAACTGATGGAACGCGTCCAGCGGCTGGTGAGGTAAGGTAACGACACCGCTCAGGCTGGCGTTTGCCAGATTCTGCATATAGTCCGGTTGAGCCAGCAGACGAATCGCAACAATCGCAGCCACCAGCATCCCGGCGAAACGCAGCACCGACTGGCGCGCACTGGCCACGGCGTGTGATTTGAGCATCGGCAGCCACACCAGCGCCACCGCACCCAGCACGCCAACGGCGCCATAAAACATCAGCCAGGTATTAAGATGGCTCCAGGTTATGACCGACGTATGCGCATAAATCGCACTCATGCACCAGACATCCACCAGGCCCAGCACGGTCGCAATCGGGAGTAAGCCCGCTATCAGCTGGTTTTTAACCAGCATGATCAGTGTACACAGTCCCAATACCGCCAGATAGATACTGGCAAAGACGATTTCACGGCTCAGCCACGAGCTGGCGACGTGGCGCAGCGCATTAAAGGCGTTCAGCGGATAGCCGAGGTGCAGCGTAGAAACAATCAGCCCCAGGCCGCCCGCCACGCAGGCGGTAAGCATCACCGGCAACAGCTGGCGCTTAACCTGCGGAATGCGCGACGCGGGACGGGCGGATAGCGTCAGGAATAACGTCATTCCCACGGAGCCTTGTACCAGCAGGGTAAAGATCAGTAGCGGTAATTCATGCATGCGGGAGTTCCTCTTTTTCCGCACCCTGATGCGCTTTAATCACCAGGTTGGGATGCGTAATGGCCGAATCCGGTAAGCCCTGCACGTCACAGAGGTTGCCGTATTTAGCGCGCAGTTCGTCAATCGGACCGAACTTAATCGCCCCTAGCGGACAGGTTGCAACGCAAATCGGCTGTTCGCCTTTCGCCTGCAAATCGATGCAGAAATCGCACTTTGACATCTGCCCGGCTTCCTCATTCATCTGCGGCGCACCGTAAGGACACGACCAGGCGCAATAGCCGCAGCCGACGCATTTGGTGGTATCGACGCGTACAATGCCGTCTCCCGGACGCTTGTGCATCGCCGTGGTCGGGCAGTTTTTGGTGCATATCGGATCGGCGCAGTGGTTGCAGGAGATCGACAGCGTGTAGGCGTACACATTATGGGTCACGCCCCCCAGCCCGGTCGGCATAAATCCACCGCCTTTCACTTCATAGACGCGGCGAAAACGCTGTCCGACGTCCAGATTGTGCTTGTCTTTACAGGCCACCTGGCAGGCTTTGCACCCGGAGCAACGCGACGAGTCGATGAAAAAGCCAAGCTGCTTGTCATTGACCGGTGGGTATTCCTTATACTGCTGCGTCATACTTTGCGACCTCCACAAGCATGGTTTGATGAGAATTGCCTTTCGCAAGTGGCGTAATACGCGCGGAACTCAGTACGTTTGCACACCCGCCGTGGTCAACCCCCTCGGCATCCGGCTGCCACCAGGCCCCTGCCTGCATGGCGACAACGCCCGGCATAATGCGTACCGTGACCTCCGCAGGCAACTGGCAGATACCACGCTGGTTATGAATGCGCACCCTATCCCCCTGGCGGATCCCGCGTTTTTGCGCATCGAGTGGGTTGATCCATAGCTTTTGCACCTGCACTTCCTGCAGCCAGGGGTTGGCATACTGGGTGGAGTTCGCGCGGTTTTTACCTTTCCAGGTGATCAGCTGCAGCGGGAACTGCTGCGCGAGCGCATCTTCCGGGCCTTCGTGGGCCGGGACGTAATGCGACAGAGCAGGAATTTCCGGGTTGTTCATGTCGTACAGGCGCTTTGAGAAAATCTCAATTTTTCCGGATGGCGTCGGGAACGGATGATTCTGCGGATCGCGGATGTTGTCCTCAAACGCCACGTACGGCTTGCTCTTAAACAGATGCTTACGTGTTTTCAGCAGCTCAGAGAAGGTCGGCAGATGTTCATCCGGCATCGACAGGCGAGTCTGCTCCCAGATATGTTCAATCCATTGCTGCTCGGTACGGCCCTCACTGAACTGTGGCTCAATACCCAGTTTCGCGGCCACTTCACGCTGCCAGTCATAGTCAGAGCGGCGTTCAAACTCCGGCTCAATCAGCTTTTCGGATAGCACCAGGTAGTTTGCCGTTCCCCAGGTTTCACCGATGTTCCAGCGTTCCATAAAGCTGGTTTCCGGCAACAGCAGATCCGCGTAGCGGGCGCTTGGGGTCATGTAGAGATCGCTGACGACGATAAACTCAATGCGGGACTCGTCCTCCAGCACCCTCACCGCCTGGTGCAAATCCGGGTTCTGGTTTGCCAGGTAGTTACCCGCCAGTGAAAACAGGATCCGGATATTACTTTTTAAGTTATCCGCCCCTTTCAGCCCCTGTTCCGGCGTGACCTTGCTGGCATCCTCGGCGGCCTGCACCCAGTTCATGATCGAGATACTTTCTTTTACCGGGTTATCCGGCATGTCCGGGCCTGTGGCAAATTTACGGTTGGCGCTACCGCCGTAACCGGCTGCCCAGCCGCCTTTAATTCCCACGTTGCCGGTGAGGGTCGCCAGTAACGTCGAACCACGGGCGGTACGCTCACCACAGTTATGTCGCTGCGGACCCCATCCCTGAATCAACGCCGCTGGTTTGGTGTTGGCGTAATCCCGCGCCAGCTGGCGAATGGTTTGTGCCGGGACATGGGTGATTTTTTCAGCCCACTCAGGCGTTTTGACCTGACCGTCTTTGTCGCCCATCAGATAGGCCACCAGCGACTCGTTAGCAGGCACGCCTTCTGGCATGGAAGCTTCGTCAAAGCCGAGGGTATAGCTGTCAATAAAGGCTTTGTCATGCAGATTTTCACTGACGATGACGTACATCATCGCATCCATCAGCGCATTGTCGGTCGAGGGCAAAAGCGGGATCCATTCATCGGCCAGCGAGGCCACGGTATCGGAATAGCGCGGATCGACCACGATAAAGCGCGTGCCGTTTTGCTTCATCTGCTGAAAATAGTGGTTGCTGTGACCAAAAATGGTTTCGGTCGGGTTGTGCCCCCACAGGATCACCAGCTTCGTCTCGGCCAGCGTATCCAGCGAGTTACCGCTGGCGACCGCACCATAGGTGTACGGGGTAGCGGCGGCGGTGTTGCCCATGCTCACAGAGTGGTAATACTCCAGATATCCCCCGGTGAGATTG
>NZ_JBOGBT010000047.1:0-27935 GCF_051656365.1 Silvania sp.
TCATCTGTGGGATCCCCGGGTACTGCGCTACGACTGGCTGAATGCGGTGCCTGCGCTCAATAGCCCGCAACTGCCTGCCCAGCGGGCGCACGCAGGGGACATCCCGGAGGCGGCGATTGTGGTGCAGGCTGACTGTGCGGCGGAACAGGCGCTGGACGAGGTGATGTGGATTAACCAGCTGGCCGAGGATTCGCCTTTTCACCTTGCAGGCATTGTGGCCTGGGCACCGTTAGAAGAGGGCGACGCGGTGGTGGCGCACCTGCGGCAGCTGCGCGCCATGCCCCGCGTGGTGGGCGTACGTCGTTCATTACAAAACGAACCTGATGCGTTGTTCTACGATGGCCATTATCGTGCCGGTCTGCTGGCGGCGGCACGGGAGGGATTTGTCCTCGACCTGTGCGTTCGGGCGCGTCAGCTTCCGGCCGTGCATCATCTCCTGAGCTGGCTGTACAGCCAGCATCCTGACGCGAAGGTCGTGCTGGATCACATGGGGAAGCCGGGAATTATCCATAACGCGTGGCACGAATGGCAATGCGCCATCGAGACGTTAGCCGCTTTTCCCGCTTTACGCTGCAAAATTTCTGGCTTGCCAACCGAAGCGGACTGGCAGCACTGGAGCCCGGCGCACATTGTGCCGTGGATCCAGCATGCTGTGCAGGTGTTTGGCCCGCGACGGTGTTTATTTGGTAGCGACTGGCCGGTAGTCAATCTGGCTGGCGGCTATGCGCGCTGGAAGCAGTGTGTCGAGATGGCGATTGCCGATCTTTGCGTCGCCGACAGGCAGGCCATTATGGCCGGGAATGCACGCGAGGTTTATTTATCACAGTCAGGAGAGCCGTTTAATCATCACTAAAGTCAGGATGACGTTTATTTCGCATTACCCTACGCAAAATAATAATTGAGGAAATAAGCATGTCTGATAATAGTCATATCCTGCACCCGACAAAGACAGGCAACAGCGTTAAGGATAATCCTGCAGACAATACATTGCTGGTGACCGGAAGAAAAAAGCGGATCCTGTTGGCGTCGTTATTTAGCAACTTTTTTGTCTTGCTGGCCCTGTACTGCGGCGTTATTTCCGTGCTGTTGCCGAACCACATCGCGCAAATCGATCCTGCCAATAAAGCCAACAACCTGGCCATTGTCATGACGTCGGCCCTGCTGTTTACCATTTTTGCGCAACCCATTGCCGGGGCATTGTCCGACCGCTGCCGGTCAACCTGGGGGCGTCGTTCACCGTGGATTGTGGGGGGCGCCCTCATCGGCGGGCTGGCGATTTTTGGTATTTCGATGACCACCACGGTGGCCGGCATCGCCGTCTTCTGGCTGATGGCGGCGATCTCGCTCAACTGTATGAATGGCCCTTTAGCTACGGTGGTTGCTGACCGCTTCCTGCCGGAAAACCGCGGCATTGCCTCCGGTTTTGTCGGGGCGGGATCGACCGCGGGCGGTACGGTTGGCATTATTATTGCTGGCTACCTGGCCTGGAACCTGCAGCTTGGCTATCTGGTGTTTGGCCTGGCGATCGTCGCCTGTTGCACCGCCTTTGTCCTGATCAACCGTGAGCCCTCAACCCGGACGCTGGAGGTTGAACCCTTCCGTTGGAGGACCTTTTTCAAAAGCTTTTGGGTCAGTCCGCGTCATTACCCCGATTTTGGCTGGGCGTTCTTCGGTCGCTTCGCCATGTTCCTGGGGTACCAGGGGGTGGTGACGTATCAGCTGTATATTCTGCAGGATTACATCGGGTTAAGCGTTAAAGACGCCAACTACGCCATCGGTACAATCTCGCTGATTACCCTGGTCACGCTGCTGTTCTCCGGCCTGGTATCGGGTTATCTGTCTGATAAGTTTCAACGGCGCAAAATCTTTGTCTTTGCCTCCAGTATTCTGATGGCCGCAGGCCTGGTGATCCCCTTACTGGTTCCGACCCTGAACGGCATGTATTACTACGCGGCCATTCTCGGTCTGGACTACGGGGCTTATACCTCTATCGATATGGCGCTGATGACTCAGGTATTACCGGGTGGCGGCAAACAGGCGGGAAAAGACATGGGGATTCTGACTATCGCGACCGTTTTACCTCAGTCGTTCAGCCCTGTTTTATCCGCATGGTTGTTATCAACCTTTAATAATGATTATTCGACACTGTTTATCGCGGCAATTATATTTGTGTTTGCCTCATCCTTCTTTGTATTACCGATAAAATCAGTTAAATAAAATAGCGTTATGTTCAGATAATCATCCCAGGAGAAGATAATGAATCAGCCTCGTTTTAGTGGTGTTATTCCCCCGGTTCCGACACTGTTTGATGCAAACGGTGAATTTGATGAGGTCGCCCAGGCGACATTAATTGAACATTTACTCGCTTCGCCGGTAGATGGCCTGTTCTTCCTCGGCAGCGCCGGTGAGTTCGCCCATATGTCAGACGCCCAGCGCGAGCAGGTGGCCGCGTTCTGTGTGCGCCAGGTTGCCGGCAGAAAACCGGTGCTGATCGGCATAGCATACTGCGGCACGCAACAAACGATCGACGCGGGCCTGCATGCTCAGCGCATCGGCGCCAGCGGCGTGGTGGTGGTCAACCCGTGGTACAACCCGCTCAGCGACGCCAATTTGCTGCGCCATTACCAGTTGATTGCCGCTGCACTGGAGCTGCCGATCCTGCTGTATAACTTCCCGGCACTCACCGGGCAGCCCCTGCCTGTGCATATCATTCGTGAGCTGGCGTTAAGCTGCCCCAATATCGTGGGCCTGAAGGATACTGTCGATACCCTGTCGCATATTCGTGAAACGATCCACGCGGTGAAGCCGCATCGTCCCGATTTTGCTATTTTTGCCGGTTATGATGAGTACCTGCTGGGAACGCTGATTCTGGGGGGTGACGGCTGTATTCCGGCCAGCGCCAACTTTGCGCCGCAACTCACCTGTGGGATCCTGGATGCCTTCCGCAAACAGGATTTCTCACGGGCGGTAGAACTGCAGCAATCTCTCTCCTGGATCCCACCGCTTTACAGTATGGATCTCCCTTTCTATAACGCCGTGAAGTATGCCTTACAGCTTATCGGGCTGGATATTCCGGTTCATTCTCTACCGCCCGCATCGCCACTTACTGAAGAGATGAAAGTGGAGATCAGGCATATTCTGCAGCGTGCCGGTGTGATTGATAATAAGGACTAGCCTGATGGGAAAAATACGCCGCTTTGGCTGCGTGGTGCAGGTCCGGCCGGAAAAGCTGGACTATTATAAGGCGCTGCACGCAAACCCGTGGCCAGAAGTGAACGCCATGATTAAAGCGTGCAACTTACGTAATTTCTCTATTTATTATAAAAACGGGCTGTTATTCAGTTACCTGGAATACAGCGGGGATAACTACCCAGCCGATCAGGCAAAAATGGCCGCCCACCTGCAAACGCAGGAATGGTGGCAACAAACCGGACCCTGCCAGAAACCGCTGGACGGCGAGCCAGAGGGAACCTTGTGGGTCGAGATGGAAGAGATATACCACCTCGATTAATCGGCACGTAACGGCATCTCTTTCTGACCCCGCGGCATGTTAATGGCGCGGGGCTTTTTTATCTGCACGGGGGAGGGCTGATATGAGCTTACTCACATAACCGTTCCCCTGAGATTTGTATCCATATGGCAGAGAATTCTGCCTATGACACTCTTTTGCCAGGCCGACTACAGTGAATTCACCGCTCGCTACTTCACTGTGATTACGGGGTTTTATGGACACGCTATTACGTCAATTAGAGCAGGCCACACGACCCGCTCTGCCCAAACGACTGGATTATAAAATCGGGGTTATCGGCGCCGGTTTTATTGTTGAGCATTGCCATCTGGTGGCCTATCAGAAGGCCGGATTTAATACCGTCGGTATTACCTCCCGGGAACAAAATCATTGTCACCGGCTCGCCGAATTATTTGGCATCCATAAAGTTTACGAAACGTGGCAGGAGATGGTCTGCGACCCGAACATCGAGATTATTGATATTGCGGTTCCCCCGCATGTCCAGCTTGAGATCGTGCGCTTTATTTGCGGACCCCATTCTCCCGCCCGCCATATTAAAGGCATTCTGTGCCAGAAGCCGCTGGCGATGTCGCTGGATGCGGGGCACGAGATGGTGCGTCTCAGTGAACAGAGCGGTATTCCCATCGCGGTTAACTCCAATATGCGCTACGACCCGTCGATGCGTGCATTGAAATACATCCTTGAGAATCAACTGATTGGCAGCCCGGTTATTGCCAGTATTGATATGCGAGCCATTCCAGACTGGCAGCTCTTTTTGCAGCAGTATAAAAAGCTGGAGTTGTATGCCATGGCGATCCATCACATCGATGCCTTCCGCTTTTTATTTGGCAACCCGCTCAAAGTCACTGCGATATGCCGGACAGATCCCCGTACCACATTCGCCCATACCGATGGCATCACCCAGTACAGCTTCCAGTACGCGAATGGTCTTATCGCCACCAGCCTGGATGACGTGTGGGCCTGGCCGGGTGAACCCTGCGCAAAAAATAACTATATCAACTGGCGCGTAGAGGGCACCGACGGCCTTGCGGAAGGGGATTTTGGCTGGCATCGCCGCGAGCCGGATTATTGCGGCAGCACGTTGAAGCTGGCGACGCGAAATAACCCCGGAGAGTGGGTGACGCCGCGGTGGGAACGGCAATGGTTCCCGGATGCCTTTATTGGCACGATGGCCAATTTACTGTGTGCAATTGAAGAGGGGACAGAGCCCCTCCTCAGTGCCAAAGACAACCTCAGTACCCTGGCCTGCATTGAAGCTTGCTATGTCTCTATTCAGGAAGAGAGAACCGTTTATCTCAATGAAATTCTACTGGAGAATACACAATGATTAACGTCGGCATTTTCACCGGTTATTACCCGGGCACCCTGAATCACACCATCGCCAAAATTCAGCAGGCGGGCATGGGCTGCGTGCAGCTGGATCTTGAGTTCACCGATGTGGATCTGCGCCGGGGGCATATCACGGTAGAAAAAGCACATCAGGTGCGGGACGCCTTTCGCCGGGCGTCGCTGCCGATCGTGGCGATTTCGGCCTATACCAACCTGGTGCATCCGGATCCGGTGAAGCGTGCCGAGAATATCGCCGCGGTGAAAGAGATCCTCGCCCACGCCCGTGATTTTGGCACCCCTTACGTCATCAGCGAAACGGGAACCTATAACACCGACAGCGACTGGCTGTACGATCCTAAAAACAGTACCGAAGAGGCGTATCAGGAGTTTAAAGCGATCGCCAAAGATCTGGCGACCTTTGCGTATGAACATAACGCGGTATTTTTAGTCGAGAACTACGTTAACAATATTATCGGTTCGGTCGCGCAGGTTGCCAGACTGCTGCGCGAGGTCGACCACCCTGGTATTGGCTTGGCGCTGGATCCCACCAACTATTTTGACGATAGCAACATCGAGGCCATCGACCACACTCTGCACAGCATTTTTGACGTGCTGGAGAGCAAAATCAAAATTGCCCACGCCAAAGATTGCAAACGAACCGATGCGGTCGCCGAGAAATTTGGTGGCGGGGCAGCAGAGCATAATAGCTTCCGTGGGGCGGGCTCGGTCGAGCTGCCGGCAGCCGGATTAGGGGCGCTGAACTATCCGCTGTATTTGAATCTGCTGGCGCAAAAATACCCGAATATCCCGCTGATTATTGAGCATGTGGATGAGGATGATATTCCACGCGCCAAAAGCTTTGTCGATGAGGTTTTGATGGTGACGGGGGGCTGAGGCAATGTCTGCGTTTTCGCCACTGACAGGGCTGAAGATGACGTTTTTTCCAGTTCAATATAATTAATATTTCCCTGGTTGATACGAAAAGCATCGACGCGCATCATGGTTGCCGAGGAAACGGACGTTGTCCTCGGCAACTAAATGCAATCATGGATCTGAATTATGCAACTGATGAAACTGGAAGATGATGTTGTCCTGCGCGTCAAAGGAATGGAAAAACTCTTAGAAGGGATCGTGCGAGAACTCAAAGCCAATAAAGGCGAGGTCGATGAGTTTATAAGAGATGACATTCAACATTTTCGGCATTGTTCAAAAGATATTATTACCCATTATGTCAGCCAGACGCGCACCGCTCGCAACTTGCTTGAAAACGTCACCATCAGCAATCGTAAGCGGATGCGGGTGATGGCGCAGCATAACTGGGTGTATGGCATCACTTTTGGTATGGCTATCTCGCTGGTTTTCCAGATGATGTAAGGGTCGTTACGTTTAGCGAGAGGGGTGAAGGCCTCTCTCGCTTTTTCATGGGCGCGAGTTGCTGTTCTCGCAGAACAGGTGCACAAATGTGTGGCGCGGTATGGATGGTGTTTAAACGCAAAAGGGCTGGAGATTTCTCTCCAGCCCTTGCTGTATCTGGTGGCCCCTGCTGGACTTGAACCAGCGACCAAGCGATTATGAGAACCATAACGACCAACATAAAAACAATAACTTAGTTATAAATCAGTGATGTAGGAAGCCAATATCATCCTATGTTGTCCAATGAACTTAAGCTACTGCGACACTTTTGCGACATTTCTGCGCTTTACTTTCAGCTATAACTCCATTAGTAATCTGGATATTCTTAGTCTGTCTATCCCGGAAGCCTTTGAGGCGCGATGCCGAATATTCATTTTGACATACTTTAACCAACGCCCTTCTTTTTTTAGATCGTTATGTAATGCCCCTGCACTATAGCGATTAACTAAAGCCGTTCTGACTTTATGCCATTGTGCTAAGTCAATGCTAAGCCACATATCAACAAATTCATGAGGTTTGAAAGCAGATAAGACATCAATATATCCAAATCTGTTGATTTCTTTTAACCCATTTCTGGATATTTGATCGCAAAATAGAGATGTATTATTTTGTAGGTTTTCTTTTAATTCAACTAAGTAAGATGAATATTGTTTCCTTAGGGATATGTATTCTTGATCCTTAAAGATTTTGTTCAATTTTTTAGAGTAATGTTTATATGAATCTTTTATCCAAAAACCATATCCATAAGCAGAGTCTCTGTAATGTCCGTAATCTTCAAAACGGTCTGCTGGAGGGAGTTTATTATTTGCTTGTAGTTTTTTTAAATATTCTAAAAAAAACATAAAGACTTCATCTATGCTTTTATCAATATGCTTTGCTTCGGACAACATAAAAAGCAGGTTGATTGAATGTAAGATTTCTCCTTTATCTATTATTTCTAATTTTTCGAATTGTGAATATAAATCTGTCAGAGCTTTATTTACTTGAGATGTTTCAAATGAGTCGAAATTCATGATTGTATACCATGGACCTTTGCTTTCCGCTTTCATGAAATGCCGACTATCATTGATGCTATTCACTATTGCGGTTTTGTTATAAAGCCCATTGACAATAGTTTCAATTAGAATTTCATTTGATAATAAATCACTATCCATATTCAAGGGGGTTTCATGTTTTTTATAGTTCTCTTTTATTTCATCAAGTATTTCTTTAGTTCCATTTTTATTTTTATTGACGTAATAGAGAACGGAGTTTCTTGCATCAATTTCATTTTCACTAATCTTTCCCAATCTGTAATTTATATCTAATGCTGTGAATAAAGTAAAAAGCTCGGACAATAAATGGTTGTTTTTATTTAAATGATCAGGAATACAAGAAAGCATTCTTGCGCAGTCATTGATTATATAATCTAATACTCGCAATGATTGGCATTCGGATGCTAAAAAGGACTTATAGACAATTTCTTTAATACTATTAAATGCATAGGGAGTTTTACTTTTTTCTATGAAGCGGCTAAAAGCACCGTCTATGTCTGGGGAAACTTTAATAATTTGACCAAATATCTTCTCTTTTTTATCTGTTAGATCTGAATTCAGTTTATCATCATGTGCAATAACAATTACTTTGCATTCGTGATGTTCAACGTATTTATTAACTGCACCAAATATATCTTCTAACTTAATACTGCAGCGCTCTAAATCATCGAATACTATTGGCTTAGAGTTATCTACCTTTTCTTTTATAATGGCGTTGGCTATATTCCCAATTAAAGGACCTAACGTAAGTGTAACATCATTGGCTTTCATACTAGAATTGCCAAACCAATTTAGAACTTTCCTCGCGCGTGACCGGGTTGGATACATTTTTACAAATACGGCAGAATGCACTTCTTGTATAGTAGTTAGCCCAAATAAGCTAATATAAAACTTCTCATTATCTTTCAGAATGTTATTTATTAAATGAGTTTTCCCTACGCCCCACTCACCCTTAACCAGCACGGCATATTTAGGGTTTTTTAAATCTTTATAGTATGAAATGTATGATGAAAGCTTTTCATTTCTTGATTCATTATCAGTTTTCATTTTCTCCACCACGAAAATTTAATGGATTTAATTTTAACGTTTCTTCTAAATGATTTGGGGCAAAGTGAGCGTACCGCATAGTCATTTTAATATCAGTGTGACCTAGAATTTTTTGCAACACAAGTATGTTTCCGCCGTTCATCATAAAATGAGATACAAATGTGTGTCTGAGTACGTGCGTAAGCTGCCCGGCGGGTAATTCAATTCCTGCCCTTTCGAGTGCCGATCTGAAAGCGTAATAACATGGGCTAAAAAGAGCGCCGTTTTTCCTTGGTAGTTCAGCAATAAGTTCTGAATCTAGCGGGATGGTGCGGCTTTCGATTAACGATTCAAAACTGAAAAAGTCAGAATGAAGATTGATGTATTGTCATTAGGAGAATTGTTAGGGCTGTTGTCCACGCAATCACATGGGGTATGTAATGCTGCCCTACTGAAGGTGTATCAAAAAGGCGAATTGTTAGAAATTTCACCTCAAAAAGCAGGCACTTCCAATAACCCAGATTTAAAGGGGTAAGCGTTCCGTTCTTGATGTTGCTCGCTTTTGGTCCGAAATGTACGAACATACCCCCACCGGTAGCATCGTTTCCGAAATATGAAAACTTAAATCTCCGAGCTAGCAACCCTCTCTCATAATGAACGTAGTTTCCGGCAGCTGTCTGGGGGATTTTGGAATCTGGCCATGGCCATTTGCACACACCATAGACTCCTGGAAATCCAGCTTTCTTAGCTGAGAAAGCTTTGTGAACGAAGCCTGAATCGTTCAGTTTGTTTTGGATTAATTTGTCTATTTCAGGTTTATTTTCATGTAAGGAGAGAACCATAAAGCGCTGCCAAAGCAATAACCAAACGACAGCCAGGATAAGTGGCACAGCTTTTGGGGCCTGAAATGAAACGCCAGAACCTCCAATTGCTATTGTGTCTGAAACTGAGCCAGTTCCTGTGAACAGAGCAATCAGAGCTAACGATACTGTAATCAGGAGGACTAAAACGGTATTCACTTTATCCATATAAAGAATCGCACCTTCTATCTCTGTCGCCACCTTACCGACAATTGGGTTTCAGGATGGCTATAACATAATGATTTTTTGAGTGATCAGCATGTTGGTAAACAGTAACTATTAACCATTTAGGCTGCCAGCTTTTGCCTTCCTAAAATCAGCTTCTGATCGCTCTCTAATTTTATTCGCTTGTTCTAATGCAGATTCGATCCGTGAAGAGATACTTTGTGAATGGCCTAATTCATGGATAGAATTTTCAATCTGAAATTCTTTCAAGCACTCCAAGGCTAACCTAAGGCTACGTTCAGATTGATGGCTAATGTAGTTAAAAATATTAGAAGGTACTTGTCCTTCTCTTTTCCACCAGTCTTTTACAAAGGTTTCAAGTTCAAAGAGAGAGTCGTAATAAGTTATCAATTTAACGGCCTTATCCCCTGGTAAGTCACTGAATTGATTTACATTTGGATATAGCAAGGGAAGGTAGGGTAGAAAATCTTCCTTTTTATCACCTAGGTCAACCGTATCTTGAATGCCAGGATGTAAGGGATATGTAAGCACGCCTCTTCTATTGTTTTCTCGGGCGGTGCTACTGTAGTTGATTATTGCACGGTCCTGAATTTTAAGAACTCTAACTACAGTTCGTAAAAGTTCAGGGGTTAGATATTTTTGTGCATCGCTTTCTTTTTGTTTCTTCGACTCTATTTCTTTTTTACGTAAATTGAAATCTGAGATCCATGCACCGAGTAAAGACGCACCGGCACCGAATAGTGCCCCTGATACAGCTGAAAACGCCATTGTTAGAAGGAATATCATCCCTAGAGCGAAAAGTAGTATTGATGGGCCTAGGTGCGGGTTGGTTCTGAAAAAAACCAATACTGAATGCAATGCATTTTTCACTTTCATGACATCTGAACCTCTCATCCTAGCAAGGGGCGTTCCTTTTGGGGATAGGATTTACAATCTTATGCGACACTTTTGCGACAACTACTAACAGATAGAAAAAAGCCACCTTAGGAAAGGTGGCGTAACATTCTGTTTTAAAGGCTAAAATTTGGTGGCCCCTGCTGGACTTGAACCAGCGACCAAGCGATTATGAGTCGCCTGCTCTAACCACTGAGCTAAGGGGCCGTGGCGGAGGATTATAAAGTAACTCCTCGCGGCAATCCAGCTATACGCGCCTGCCTGCTGTTTTTATAAACAACGCATTTTCAATCCTTTATACTTGCAGAGTTTTCTATCAGCAGGAGTAAAAATGATCGGCGATATTCTTGCACCCGGACTGCGGGTGGCATTCTGTGGAATCAACCCGGGTAAGTCATCTGCCCATACGGGTTTTCACTTTGCACATCCCGGAAACCGTTTCTGGAAGGTGATTTACCAGGCTGGGTTTACCGACAAGCTGTTGAAGCCGGAAGAGGAGCAGCAGCTGCTGGATACCCGCTGCGGTATTACCATGCTGGTCGAGCGGCCCACGGTGCAGGCAAGCGAAGTAAATCTGCATGAGCTTCGCAGCGGCGGGCGTGAACTGATTAAGAAGATAGAGGACTATCAGCCAGCGGCGCTGGCGATCCTCGGTAAGCAGGCGTATGAGCAGGCGTTCAGCCAGCGTGGGACACAGTGGGGCAAACAGAGCATCACCATCGGAGTGACTCAGGTGTGGGTGCTGCCAAATCCAAGTGGGCTGAACAGGGCGACGCTGGAGAAGCTGGTGGAAGCGTATCGGGAGCTGGATGAGGCGCTGGTGGTGCGGGGGCTGTAGGATCTGTGCGGCGTGATGCCCTCACCCTGACCCTCTCCCCCAGGGAGAGGGAAAAAACCGAGGCATGCCCGTTCAGGTCGCAGACATAAAAAAAGCTCCCATTGGGAGCTTTTTCAATTCCGGCGAAATTAATCGTCCAGGAAGCTACGCAGTACTTCAGAGCGGCTCGGGTGGCGCAGTTTGCGCAGGGCCTTCGCTTCGATCTGACGGATACGCTCACGGGTAACGTCGAACTGTTTACCCACTTCTTCCAGCGTGTGGTCGGTGTTCATGTCGATACCGAAACGCATACGCAGGACTTTCGCTTCACGGGCGGTCAGGCCAGCCAGAACGTCGTGGGTGGCGGCACGCAGGCTCTCAGTGGTGGCTGAGTCCAGCGGCAGCTCGAGGGTGGTATCCTCGATGAAATCACCCAGATGCGAATCTTCATCGTCGCCGATTGGCGTTTCCATGGAGATAGGCTCTTTGGCGATTTTCAGCACTTTACGAATTTTGTCTTCCGGCATCAGCATGCGCTCAGCCAGCTCTTCTGGCGTCGGCTCGCGACCCATCTCCTGCAGCATCTGGCGGGAAATACGGTTGAGCTTGTTGATGGTCTCAATCATATGCACCGGAATACGGATGGTGCGCGCCTGATCCGCGATAGAGCGGGTGATTGCCTGACGGATCCACCAGGTGGCGTAGGTGGAGAACTTATAGCCACGACGGTATTCGAACTTATCAACCGCTTTCATCAGACCGATGTTACCTTCCTGAATCAGATCCAGGAACTGCAGGCCACGGTTGGTGTATTTCTTAGCGATAGAGATAACCAGACGCAAGTTCGCTTCAACCATCTCTTTCTTCGCACGACGGGCTTTCGCTTCGCCGATAGACATGCGACGGTTGATGTCTTTAACCTGCTCGATGGTCAGGCCGGTCTCTTCTTCAATCTGCTGCAGCTTCTGCAGGCCACGATGCACGTCGTCAGACACGTCACGCAGTTTTTCAGACCATGGCTTGTTCATTGCGATCGCCGCGTTGAACCAGGTTTCGCTGGTTTCGTTGCCAGTGAACAGGGTGATGAAGTTTTTCTTCGGCATCTTGCACTGTTCAACGCACACTTTCATGATAATGCGTTCCTGGGTACGTACGCGATCCATCATCACGCGCATGCTGTTAACCAGGTAATCGAACTGTTTTGGCACCAGACGGAACTGTTTAAATACTTCAGACAGTTTCAGGATCTCAGCCTGAGCGGTAGCATGGCTACGGCCTTTGGCTTTGATGGTGTCGCGGGTGATTTCGTACTGGGTACGCAGCTCACCGAATTTCTCACGGGCCAGCTCTGGATCGATGCTGTTGTCGTCATCGCTGCTGTCGTCGTCGCTCTCTTCTTCATCTTCCTCTTCGTCGTCATCCATCTCTTCCTGAGACAGCTCTGAACCGACGTGCGTCGCCGTTGGCGCCATGTCTTCTTCAGCGTTCGGATCGACAAAACCGGTGATCAGATCGGACAGACGCGCTTCTTCCGCTTCAACGCGATCGTACTGCTCGAGCAGATAGGTGATGGCTTCCGGGTATTCAGCAACGGAGCACTGAACCTGGTTGATCCCGTCTTCGATGCGCTTAGCGATGTCAATTTCGCCTTCACGGGTCAACAGTTCAACGGTACCCATTTCACGCATGTACATGCGAACCGGGTCAGTGGTGCGCCCGATTTCAGACTCAACGCTCGACAGAACCTGAGCAGCCGCTTCTTCAGCGTCTTCATCAGTGTTGTTCGAGTTTTCAGCAAGCAACAGATCATCGGCATCCGGTGCTTCTTCCATCACCTGAATGCCCATGTCGTTGATCATTTGGATGATGTCTTCGATCTGATCGGAGTCGACGATATCTTCCGGCAGATGGTCATTGACCTCGGCATAGGTCAGATAGCCTTGCTCCTTACCACGTTGGACAAGAAGTTTCAGCTGTGACTGCGGGTTTTGCTCCATAAGACGGTATCCACACTTATTCGTTTGATTGGTGTCGGCGATGCTGCAGCCAACCTTTAAAGCGAGGGCGTACTTATATTTGTGCCGCTGCCTCTCAGTGCGGCTGTCGGGATCTACCCGAACGATATTCGGCACTTAAGCCGTTAAATACTTTTGTCTTTACGTTTATTTCTTCGCCAGTTCCTGGTTCAACATCCAGAGTTCCCGGCGTTCTTCGCTGCTTAAACCGTGTGTGCGCTCGCGAGCAATCAACTCTTCCTGGCGCAGTTCAAGCATCGAATCAAACATATGGTTGAGCGAGTCGGTGAAGGTCTCTTCAGCGATATCTTTATCTGCTATATCGTCCCACATCGACAGTTTTTCAAGGGTCGCGGAGGCTTTTGTTCCGCGATAGTGCTCTAAAAGTTGTCCGGTGGTCAGACCTGGCTGTGACAAACAAGTGTTGACCAGTTCTGAAAATAAGCCAAGTCCCGGCAGCTTTTCGTGGTTCAGGCCCGTCAGCGAAGGCACTCGCGGTGCCAGTTCCGGGTTTTGCACCAGCAACCCTATCAGTATACGCATGGTTGTGCGTTTTAGCTGGGGAGCGGGGCGAACCGCGTTGCCGTCAGCCAGTTTCGGCATTAAACGTTCAAGCTGGCTGTCATCCAGAATGCCGAGTTTTTTACCCAGCTCCTGGCGCAGATAAATGCGTAAGGTCTCGCCGGGCACCTGGGTGATCAACGGCAGCGCCAGCGTACTGAGCTGTGCACGGCCATCCGGGGTGCTCAAATCCACCTGCGGCATCAGGCTGTTAAACAGAAACGTGGAGAGCGGCTGAGCCTGCTCCATCCGCGCTTCGAATGCCGCTTTACCCTCTTTACGCACCAGCGTATCCGGGTCTTCACCGTCGGGCAGAAACATAAAGCGCAGCTGCCGCCCGTCGGTCATATACGGGAGTGCTGTTTCCAGTGCTCGCCAGGCGGCATCGCGTCCTGCCCGGTCGCCGTCGTAACAGCAGACCACGGTATTCGTCACCCGGAACAGCAGCTGAATATGGTCGGCGGTCGTCGAGGTGCCCAGCGACGCCACAGCATAGTTAATGTCAAACTGTGCCAGAGCCACCACATCCATATAGCCTTCGACCACCAGCAGACGCTGCGGTTCAGCGTTGTCCTGCTGGGCTTCATAAAGTCCGTACAGCTGACGGCCTTTATGGAAAATATCGGTTTCCGGGGAGTTAAGGTATTTCGGCAGGGCATCGCCCAGCACACGACCACCAAAACCAATTACCCGGCCACGCTTGTCGCGAATGGGGAACATCACCCGCTCGCGGAAGCGGTCATAGCTCCGTCCCTGGTCATTGGTGACCAGCATGCCCGCGTCGATGAGGGATTTACGATCTTCGCTATTGCCGCCAAAACGCTTTAACACGTTATCCCAGCCGGGAGGGGCGTAACCAATAGCGAAACGCGCAATAACATCGTCGCTCAGTCCGCGTCGGGTCAGATACTGACGCGCAGGCTCAGCGGCAGGTTGCTTGAGAGACTGTTGATAAAACGCATTCAGGCCGTCCATCAGCTGATACAGCGTTTGCCGTTGATGGCGCTCAATCTGACTGGGTCCGTTGCCTGCTTCATAGGGCACTTCAAGGTTGTGCATGGCAGCCAGCTCTTCGACGGTTTCAACGAACTCGAGCTTATCGTAGTTCATCAGAAAGTCGACGGCGTTGCCGTGCGCGCCACAGCCGAAGCAGTGGTAGAACTGTTTTTCACCGTTCACGGTGAAAGAGGGGGTTTTTTCGTTATGGAACGGACAGCACGCGTGGTAATTCTTGCCCTGCTTTTTCAGCTTAACCCGTGCGTCGATGAGATCAACGATATCGGTTCTTGCCAGCAGGTCATTGATAAATACGCGAGGAATTCGTCCAGCCATAGGCCCCATGAATTTTTAGTAACTCACAAACGAAAATAAGCCGCGCATTCCTTCCGGAAGCACGGCCTTACGACTACTACTCTGTCTGACAATTGAGGACGTGTGTCCCCAACAGATTAGTACAGACGAGTACGGCGTGCGTTTTCGCGAGCCAGTTTCTTCGCGTGACGTTTCACAGCAGAAGCTTTAGCGCGCTTACGTTCGGTCGTTGGTTTTTCATAGAACTCACGACGACGAACTTCAGCCAGAACACCTGCTTTCTCGCATGAACGCTTGAAGCGACGCAGTGCTACGTCGAACGGCTCGTTTTCACGTACTTTAATTACCGGCATGTAACTCTCACCTTTATAAATTCGGTTTGCCGCTGGCATCAACGCCAGCTTATTTCAAAATGGTGCGGAATTTTACTGCAATTGCTGCTGCTTTGTAAAGCACCGCGGCCGTTTTTGAAAGGGACTTTTATAAGGGTGAGGAGTATACACGATGTGAACAGTGGGGGTGAGGAAAGTTTTACATCAACCCGCCCAGGCTCTACACTGCGCGGTATCTGAGTGAGGTAAAACAAGTCATGCGTGTACTGGGTATTGAAACTTCCTGCGATGAAACCGGCATCGCCATTTACGACGATGAAAAAGGGCTGGTCGCCAACCAACTGTATAGTCAGGTGAAATTACATGCTGACTACGGCGGCGTGGTGCCGGAGCTGGCCTCCCGCGACCATGTTCGCAAAACGGTGCCGCTGATCCAGGCGGCGCTGAAAGAGGCGGGCTTAACGGCAAAAGATATCGATGCGGTGGCGTACACTGCCGGTCCGGGGCTGGTTGGCGCGCTGTTGGTAGGCGCAACAATTGGTCGTTCGCTGGCGTTTGCGTGGGATGTTCCGGCTATCCCGGTTCACCATATGGAAGGGCATCTGCTGGCACCGATGCTGGAAGACAATCCGCCACAATTTCCGTTTGTGGCGCTGCTGGTTTCCGGCGGTCACACTCAGCTGATCAGTGTGACGGGTATCGGTGAGTATGCGCTGCTGGGCGAGTCCATTGACGATGCGGCGGGTGAAGCCTTTGACAAAACCGCCAAGCTGCTGGGGCTCGATTATCCCGGTGGTCCGATGCTCTCGAAGATGGCGGCGCAAGGCACCGAAGGACGCTTTGTCTTCCCACGCCCGATGACCGACCGTCCTGGGCTGGATTTCAGCTTCTCGGGCCTGAAAACCTTCGCAGCGAACACCATCCGTAATAATGATAGCGACGACCAGACCCGGGCAGATATTGCTCGCGCGTTTGAAGATGCGGTGGTGGATACGCTGATGATCAAATGCAAACGCGCGCTGGATCAAACGGGCTTTAAGCGCCTGGTAATGGCGGGTGGCGTGAGCGCCAACCGAACTCTGCGTACGAAGCTCGCCGACATGATGCAAAAACGTCGGGGAGAAGTGTTTTACGCTCGCCCGGAATTTTGTACCGATAACGGCGCGATGATCGCCTATGCCGGAATGGTGCGCCTGAAGCCAGACGCCACCGCCGATTTGAGCGTTTCAGTGCGTCCGCGCTGGCCGCTGGCAGAGCTGCCTGCCGTCTGATGAGCAATCCCGGATGTCAGATAGCGATATCAAACATCCGGGTTTTCGCTGACACGATATCTCTTCCATTGGGTGCATGGTGACACGGGATGGTGGTGCCGGTATGCGCGGCAGGGTGTGAAAGAGCAAGGCGAGGTTCTTCAGGCAGTCAGGTTAAGCTTTCTTTTTTCGCTTTAGTTTGGTCCAGATTTTGTTTTCCTGGCGACGCCACAGGCGCTGGATATTGTCATGATGGCGCAGCAGGATCAGGCAGGAGAGCATCGATACCGGGAAGGTGAATTGCGGTTTGAACCACCAGACGTAAAACGGCGCAATCAGCGCGCTGACAATGGCGCCAATGGACGAGTAGCCGCTGAGTAATACGCTTAGCAGCCAGGTGCCCGCCATCACCCCGGTGAGATCCCAGCCAATAGGCGCAATCGCCCCGAATGCGGTGGCCACGCCTTTCCCGCCTTTAAAAGCAAAAAATGCCGGCCATATATGGCCCAGACAGGCGGCAATCGCAATCAGCCCGAGCCAGAATGGCGTCACGCCTAATGCATATGCGCCCCAGACGGGAAGCATTCCTTTCAGAACGTCAAAAATCAAAACCGCTACGGCTGCTCCCTTGCCGCCAATTCGTAGTACATTGGTCGCCCCCGGATTTCCGGAACCACTCTCGCGTGGGTCAGGCAACCCGGCGATACGGCAGACCAGAATGGCGCTGGAGATTGAGCCGCAAAGGTAGGCGATGAGAATCATTCCAGGCGCGATTGCACTCATAACGCTGTTCCGTTTTGAAAATGTCGTTTTGTACTTAGCATCTGTGGATAATACGCATAATTCGCCGGGAGTGGTATCCGGTTTAGCCAAAAACCAGGCAGGTCGTGATGGATATAGTATTTATAGAGCAACTTTCGGTAATCACCACTATTGGGGTGTATGACTGGGAACAGACCATTGAACAGAAGCTGGTGTTCGATATCGAAATGGGCTGGGATAACGCGGCCGCGGCAAAAAGCGATGATGTGAATGACTGTCTGAGCTATGCCGATGTGAGCGAAACCGTCATCAGCCACGTGGAAGGCCATCGGTTTGCGCTGGTGGAGCGCGTGGCGGAAGAGGTAGCCCAACTGCTGCTGAGCCGTTTCAACTCCCCGTGGGTGCGCATTAAAGTCAGCAAACCCGGTGCTGTGGCGCGGGCGGCGAATGTGGGTGTGACCATCGAGCGTAGCCAAAATCTTAAAGGGAATATTTAACGTCATAATTGCTAAACCAATTCCTGATAAATCGGTCTTACAGCTGTTCCTTCTGCGGATGCCCACTGGGTAATCCGTTTTTTCTGTCTTTTTAGGGGTTTATTGATGAGCGATATGCACTCGCTGCTGGTGGCAGCAATTCTGGGTGTGGTCGAAGGATTGACAGAGTTTTTACCGGTTTCCAGTACCGGCCACATGATCATCGTGGGGCACCTGCTGGGATTTGAAGGTGAAACGGCAAAAACCTTTGAGGTGGTGATTCAGTTAGGGTCGATCCTGGCCGTGGTGGTGATGTTCTGGCGTCGCCTGTTTGGCCTGATTGGCATTCACTTTGGTCATCCACCGCATGAAGGCACCGGCAAAGGGCGTCTGACACTGCTGCACATTCTGCTCGGGATGGCACCCGCGGTGGTGCTGGGGCTGATCTTCCACGACACCATTAAGTCGCTGTTTAATCCGATCAACGTGATGTACGCGCTGGTGGTGGGTGGTTTCCTGCTGATCGCTGCCGAAGTGCTGAAGCCGAAAGAGCCACGCGCGCCCGGTCTGGATGACATGACCTACCGTCAGGCGTTTATGATTGGTTGCTTCCAGTGTCTGGCGCTGTGGCCGGGCTTCTCCCGTTCCGGGGCGACCATTTCAGGCGGGATGCTGATGGGCGTGAGCCGCTATGCGGCGTCCGAATTCTCGTTCCTGCTGGCAGTGCCGATGATGATGGGCGCAACCGCGCTCGACCTCTATAAGAGCTATCACTTCCTGACAACGGCCGATATCCCGATGTTTGCCGTCGGCTTTATTGCTGCGTTTATCGTGGCGCTGTTCGCGATTAAAACCTTCCTGACGCTTATCAAGCGCATCTCGTTTATCCCGTTCGCCATCTATCGCTTTATTGTGGCAGCCGCGGTGTACGTGGTGTTCTTCTGATGACCTGCCCTCAGTCTTTCGGCTGAGGGCAACGCTGTTCCTTCCAGTCAGCAACCGCCTGAATCCGTCGTTTGGTTAACTCTTCCCGAATCTCATTGCCTTTAAACCCTGCCTCGACTACGTCTTTGGTGGGCACCGCTTTCGCAATCAGCCAGGCTTCACGCAATAACCGTCCCTGCGGATAGTCGCAGGCTTCAAACCCGGTGCGCCCGCGCACGTCGGCTTCGCTGGTCAGGGCAATCTGTTCCACGCGCTGCGGCTTGCGCCAGGCGTCGATGCTGTCGAACAGCTTGACGATGGTGGCCGGTTTCAGGATAGGGAAGGTGTGGATCAGGTCGTGGAACTCGGCGACCAGCTTTGCCAGATCGCGGATCTCGTTCGGTACCCGCAGGCGCTGACAAATGGCTTCAACCAGCTTCACGCCTGCCGGGCCGTGGCCGTGGTGGCGCGGCCAGAACGCGGGCGGGGTTAACCCTTTGCCGAGATCGTGACACAGGGTGGCAAAGCGCACGTCCACATCCGGGCTGAGCATCGCGGCCATGCTTAAGGTCATCAGCGTATGAATGCCGGTATCGATTTCCGGGTGCCACTTTGCCGGGGCAGGCACGCCAAACAGCGCATCGATCTCCGGAAAAAGGACTTTCAGCGCCCCGCAGTCGCGCAGTACCTGGAAATAGACCTGCGGATTACGCGTGGTGAGCGCATTCTCGGTCTCTTTCCACACCCGTTCCGGCGTGAGATGTTCCAGCTCGCCTGCGGCGGTCATCGCCGTCATTAGGGCCAGGGTTTCATCGGCGATGCGAAAACTCAGGTGTGCGTAGCGGGCAGTAAAGCGCGCCACGCGCAGCACGCGGAGCGGATCTTCAGAAAATGCCGGGGAGACATGGCGCAGAATACGGTTTTGCAGATCGGCTTGACCGCCGTAAGCATCAACGATATGACCGGTTTCATCCTGCGCGAGAGCATTGATGGTCAGATCGCGGCGCTGCAAATCCTCTTCAAGGGT
This sequence comes from Silvania sp., assembly GCF_051656365.1. Classification (NCBI taxonomy): domain Bacteria; kingdom Pseudomonadati; phylum Pseudomonadota; class Gammaproteobacteria; order Enterobacterales; family Enterobacteriaceae; genus Silvania; species Silvania sp. The sequence goes on from NZ_JBOGBT010000047.1 coordinate 19,747, forward strand.
GACGTCCGGGGCGGCATGGCAGGTAAAGCCGGTATAGCCGACGCCGGATTTACGCTCAGTGCGGGCCAGGGCGTACTCCTGCCTGGTTTGAGGATGCAGAAACACAGGGAAATCGCGGCCTACCTGCTGGTAGCCCGCGTCGAGCATCGCCTGAGGGGTGGCACCGACCACCACCCAGTCCTTGTCTTTGACCGGCAGGCCCAACAACGCATCGCGAACCGCACCACCGACCAGATAAATCTTCACGCCACACTCTCCCGTATCCAATGTTGGCAAAATAATACGTAAGTGTGGCAGAGATGACTATTTAGTTCATCCAACGGTCTTTACGTTTACGGCTTGGGATCAGATGCGGCAGAGCCAGACCCACCAGCAGACCCATACCCAGCACGCCGCCGCCATACATAAACCACTGCATGATGATGGTGCGCTGTTTATCGTCCAGCTGCAGGTTAGCAGCGCTCACCTTCTTCTGGGCGACGATCAGCTCGTTTTTCAGCTTCTGGTTTTCATCTTTCAGACCGTTGATCACCCCGTCGCTCTGGGCCACTTTCTGCTGCATCTCGGCAGTGCGCTGGTTCCAGGTGGAGTCGATATTGGTCAGCTTATCGGTCAGGGTTTTAACCTGATTCTCCAGATCCGGCACGCGGGTGCGCAGGCTCGGGCTGGTGCTAAGCTCTTTCAGGGGGATCCACGCGGTACGGCCGCTGCTGTCGCGAACCTGGCCATAGCTGGAGTCCGCATTGCTTTGTAACAGCACCACTTCCTCACCGGCATTAATCGTGCCCACGAGGCGATAATTGTCACCCGGGCCGCTGCGTACCCAGGTATTCAGTTCGTCAGAAACGTAGCGTTTCTCTTCGGCATGGACCACTGTAGCAGCGCTAAGAGCAAGGAAAGTGAGTCCAGTCAGGCGTAATTTAAGCATCGGCAGTCGTTATTTTCATAAAAAGTGGAACGATAGTAGTGGCAACAGTGCGTCCGCGCAAAGTATTCGTCAGTATTCGGAATCCTCCGTGGGTTTCTGGCCACTTCAGCAAAGGCTACGGCGTTCAAATTGCGCATTGCGTGGCAAAGTGACGCAAAATACTATGTACTGACAAAAAAGTGGCGAGTAAGTTCGCCGTAATTTACCCCGCGAAGCTGCAATCAAAAGAACAAGGCTATGGCTCAGGAAATCGAATTAAAATTTATCGTTGAAAGCGACAGCGTTGACGCGCTGAAAAACCATCTGCATCAGCTGTCAGGTGAACATCACGAGCCGGTACAGTTGCTCAACATCTATTACGAAACGCAGGACTTCTGGCTGCGCCGTCATGATATGGGGCTGCGCATTCGGGGCGTTGACGGGCGTTACGAGATGACCATGAAAATCGCCGGCCGTGTGGTCGGCGGCCTGCATCAACGCCCGGAATATAATATCGACATCAGCCAGCCACAGCTTGAGCTGGCGCGCTTCCCGACGGAAGTCTGGCCGGAAGGCGAGCTGCCTGCGACGCTGGCAGACGATGTCCAGCCGCTGTTCAGCACCGATTTCTGGCGCGAGAAGTGGTTGGTGACCGAAGGCAACAGCCGGATTGAAATCGCCCTCGATCGGGGTGAGGTCAAAGCGGGTGAGTTCCAGGAGTCTATTTGCGAACTGGAGCTGGAGCTGCTGGAAGGCCATGCCGATGACGTATTGAAGCTGGCGCGCAAGCTGGTTACCCAGTCCGGCCTGCGCCAGGGCAGCCTGAGCAAGGCCGCCCGTGGCTATCATCTGGCCCAGGGGAATGCCCCACGCACCCTGAAGCCGACCCAGATTCTGCTCGTCGCGCCGAAATCCTCTGTCGAGCAGGGCTTTGAAGCGGCACTTGAACTGGCGCTGAGCCAGTGGCAGTACCACGAAGAGCTGTGGGTTCGCGGCATGAAAGCGGCAAAAGCCGATGTGCTGGCGGCGATTGCGCTGGTGCGCCACAGCCTGACCCTGTTCGGCGGCATTGTGCCGCGTAAAGCGAGCACTCAGTTACGTGATCTGCTTACTCAGACCGAAACCCTGATGGCCTCCGACGTCTCTGCTGATACGGCGGTCTACAGCTCGCAAACCGCAACGGCGAAACTGGCGCTGACCGAGTTTCTGGTGACCCGCGGCTGGCGTAGCTTCCTGGATGCGAAGGCGCAGGGCAAAATCGACGACTCGTTTAAACGCTTTGCCGATACCCATCTCTCACGTCATGCCGCCGAGCTGAAAACCCTCTTTGGACAACCGCTGGGCGATCAGTACGCCGATCAGCTGATTCGTCTGGCACGCAACGTTGACAGCATGCTACTGCTGTCAGGTGCCTATGATGGCGCTGCGGCTCGCGCGTGGCTGGAAAACTGGCAAGGGTTGCAGCATGCCATCAAGACCCGCCAGCGTATTGAAATTGAGCATTTCCGCAACGAGGCCATTTCGCAGGAGCCATTCTGGCTGCACAGCGGAAAACGTTAACGCAGGCAAGGAACCCTTAAGATGCCGCTTTCTTCACAGTTACAGCAGCAGTGGCAGACGGTGTGTGAACGTCTGCCGGACGCATTGCCCGCCGCGTCATTGAGCGAGCAGGCGCAGCAGATGTTGACCTTCAGCGACTTCGTGCAGGAGAGCGTCACCGCTCATCCTGAGTGGCTGGCGGAGCTTGACGCCTCGCCACCCCAGGCGGACGAATGGCAGCACTATGCCCGGTGGCTCAACGATGCGCTGGTGGATGTTGGCGATGAAGCGGCGCTGATGCGCGTGCTGCGCCAGTTCCGCCGCCGGGTGATGGTACGCATCGCCTGGGCGCAGGCGCTGATGCTGGTCAGTGAAGAGAGCACCTTGCAGCAGCTCAGCCACCTTGCTGAAACCCTGATTGTCACTGCCCGCGACTGGCTGTACGCCGCCTGCTGTCGTGAGTGGGGCACGCCGTGCAGCGACGAGGGCACTCCGCAGCCGCTGCTGATCTTAGGGATGGGCAAGCTCGGCGGTGGCGAGCTGAATTTCTCCTCGGATATCGATCTGATCTTTGCCTGGCCTGAGAAGGGCGCCACCCGCGGCGGACGTCGCGAGCTGGATAACGCCCAGTTTTTTACCCGGCTGGGACAGCGGCTGATTAAAGCGCTGGATCAGCCGACTCAGGATGGCTTTGTTTATCGCGTGGATATGCGCCTGCGCCCGTTCGGCGACAGCGGTCCGCTGGTATTGAGCTTTGCCGCGCTGGAAGATTATTACCAGGAGCAGGGCCGCGACTGGGAACGCTATGCGATGGTCAAGGCGCGGATCATGGGCGATACCGATGACGTATATGCCAATGAGCTGCGGGCTATGCTGCGGCCGTTCGTGTTCCGCCGCTACATCGATTTCAGCGTGATCCAGTCCCTGCGTAATATGAAGGGCATGATTGCCCGCGAAGTGCGCCGCCGTGGCCTGAAAGACAACATCAAGCTGGGGGCGGGCGGGATCCGCGAGATCGAGTTTATCGTTCAGGTGTTCCAGCTTATTCGTGGCGGACGTGAGCCGTCGCTGCAATCCCGCTCCCTGCTGCCAACGCTGACCGCCATCGCTCAGCTTAACCTGCTGCCGGAAGGGGATGCGCAGATTTTGCGCGAGGCTTACCTCTTTTTGCGTCGGCTGGAAAACCTGCTGCAAAGCATTAATGACGAACAAACCCAGACCCTGCCGGGCGACGATCTCAATCGCGCCCGTCTGGCCTGGGGGATGCGCCTGGCCGACTGGCAGGCGCTGACCGAGGCGCTGGATAGCCATATGGCTGCGGTGCGACGTATTTTCAACGACCTGATCGGCGACGATGAGAGCGAATCTCAGGACGATGAGTTGTCTGAGCACTGGCGCGAGCTGTGGCAGGATGCGCTGCAGGAGGATGACACCACGCCGGTGCTGGCCCATCTCAGCGATGACGACCGCCATCGGGTGGTGGCGCTGATTGCCGATTTCCGCATGGAGCTAAACAAGCGGGCCATTGGCCCACGCGGACGCCAGGTGCTCGATCATCTGATGCCGCATCTGCTCAGCGATGTCTGTTCCCGTGCCGACGCCCCGGTGCCGCTGTCGCGCCTGACTCCGCTGCTGAGCGGCATCATTACCCGCACCACCTATCTGGAACTGTTGAGCGAATTCCCCGGTGCGCTGAAGCACCTGATTTCGCTTTGTGCCGCCTCGCCGATGGTGGCCAGTAAGCTGGCGCGCTATCCGCTTCTGCTGGATGAGCTGCTCGACCCCAACACCCTGTACCAGCCGACGGCGACCGATGCTTACCGGGATGAACTGCGCCAGTATCTGCTGCGCGTGCCGGAAGAGGATGAAGAGCAACAGCTGGAGGCGCTGCGTCAGTTTAAGCAGGCGCAGATGCTGCGCGTGGCGGCTGCCGATATCGCGGAAACCCTGCCGGTAATGAAAGTGAGCGATCACTTAACCTGGCTGGCAGAAGCGATTATCGATGCGGTTGTGCATCAGGCGTGGATGCAGATGGTGGCGCGCTACGGACAACCGAAGCATCTGACCGATCGCGAAGGCCGCGGCTTTGCAGTGGTGGGTTATGGCAAGCTGGGGGGTTGGGAGCTGGGTTACAGCTCCGATCTGGATCTGATTTTCCTTCACGACTGCCCGGTAGACGTGATGACCGACGGTGAGCGTGAAATCGACGGGCGCCAGTTCTACCTGCGCCTCGCCCAGCGCATTATGCATCTGTTCAGCACCCGCACTTCATCCGGCATTCTGTATGAAGTGGATGCCCGGCTGCGTCCGTCCGGAGCGGCAGGGATGTTAGTTACCTCTACCGACTCGTTCGCCGACTATCAGCAGAACGAAGCCTGGACCTGGGAACATCAGGCGCTGGTGCGCGCCCGCGTGGTGTATGGCGATCCGCAGCTGAAAGCCCAGTTCGATACCATACGCCGCGACGTGTTGACCGCCCCGCGCGAGGGTGGGCCTCTGCAAATCGAGGTACGGGAGATGCGTGAAAAAATGCGCGCCCATCTCGGTAACAAGCAAAAGGATCGCTTTGATATCAAAGCCGATGAAGGCGGTATCACCGACATTGAATTTATCACTCAGTATCTGGTGCTGAACCACGCCCACGATAAGCCGAAGCTGACCCGTTGGTCGGATAACGTGCGCATTCTGGAACTGCTGGCGCAAAACGACATTATGGACGAGCACGAAGCGCAGGCGTTAACCCGCGCTTACACCACGCTGCGCGATGAGCTGCACCATCTGGCCCTGCAGGAACAGCCCGGTCATCTACCGCTGAGCTGCTTTGAGCAAGAGCGAGAGCTGGTGCGGGCCTGCTGGCAGAAGTGGCTGGTGGAACCGTGCGTAACAAAACAAGTGTGATATTATCGCGCGCAAATTGTGAATCTTTCTGGAGTCAGGAATGAAAGTAACACTGCCAGAGTTTGAACGTGCTGGAGTTATGGTGGTTGGCGATGTGATGCTGGATCGCTACTGGTATGGGCCGACCAGCCGCATTTCCCCGGAAGCACCGGTCCCGGTGGTGAAGGTGGATACCATTGAAGAGCGCCCTGGCGGCGCGGCAAACGTGGCGATGAACATTGCTTCCCTCGGCGCGCATTCACGCCTGGTGGGGCTGACCGGTATCGACGATGCGGCGCGTGCGTTGAGCAAGACGCTGGCGGATGTGAACGTTAAATGTGACTTCGTCTCCGTGCCGACGCACCCGACCATCACCAAGCTGCGCGTGCTTTCGCGTAACCAGCAGCTGATCCGCCTCGACTTTGAAGAAGGATTTGAGGGCGTTGATCCCGAGCCGCTGCACGAGCGCATCAGCCACGCGCTGAGCAATATTGGCGCGCTGGTACTCTCCGACTACGCGAAAGGGGCGCTGGCGAGCGTCCAGCAGATGATTAAGCTGGCGCGTGATGCAGGTGTTCCGGTGCTGATCGACCCGAAAGGCACCGACTTTGAACGCTATCGCGGAGCAACGCTGCTGACGCCAAACCTGTCTGAGTTTGAAGCGGTGGCCGGCAAATGCAAAACCGAAGAAGAGATTGTCGAGCGCGGCATGAAAATCATCGCCGATTTTGACTTCTCCGCGCTGCTGGTAACCCGCTCCGAGCAGGGGATGACCCTGTTACAGCCGGGTAAAGCGCCACTGCATATGCCAACTCAGGCGCAGGAAGTGTATGACGTCACCGGTGCTGGCGACACGGTAATTGGCGTGCTGGCGGCAACGCTGGCGGCGGGCAACTCCCTGGAAGAGGCCTGCTACTTTGCCAACGCTGCCGCAGGTGTGGTGGTCGGCAAACTCGGTACGTCGACCGTTTCGCCAATCGAACTGGAAAACGCGGTGCGCGGTCGTGCCGATACCGGGTTTGGCGTGATGAGCGAAGCTGAACTGAAAGTGGCGGTAGCTGCTGCGCGCAAGCGTGGTGAAAAAGTGGTGATGACCAACGGCGTATTCGACATTCTGCACGCGGGCCATGTTTCCTATCTGGCCAATGCCCGCAAGCTGGGCGATCGCCTGATTGTAGCCGTCAACAGCGATGCCTCGACCAAACGCCTGAAAGGCGAAACCCGCCCGGTGAACCCGCTTGAGCAGCGTATGATCGTGCTCGGCGCGCTGGAAGCCGTGGACTGGGTCGTCTCGTTTGAGGAAGATACCCCGCAGCGTCTGATTGCCGGGATCCTGCCGGATCTGTTGGTGAAAGGCGGTGACTATAAACCTGAGCAAATCGCAGGCAGCGAAGAGGTGTGGGCCAACGGCGGTGAAGTGATGGTGCTCAACTTTGAGGACGGGTGTTCGACCACCAACATCATTAAGAAGATCCAGAAAGACAATCAATAATTCTGGTGAATAAAAAACGGGCCATCTGGCCCGTTTTTTTAATCCTGCGTATCTACCGGCGGGATTGCAGGTGCCGGTTTAACTTCCTCAACGGCATTGCGGTTTTCCAGCTCGGTCAGACGCTGTTCCAGCAGGGCGATTTTTTCGCGGGTGCGCAGCAGCACCTGAGTCTGCACGTCAAACTCTTCACGGCTCACCAGATCCAGACGCATCAGCTGTGTCTGCAGCACCTGACGGATTTTCTTCTCAACGTCATCACCAAATTCACGCACGCCTTTTGGCATTGATTCATGAACCTGACGGGCAAGTTGTTCAATTTTTTTCGGGTCGATCATCGTAGTTCCCTCAAAGAAAAGGTAATAACGACCATTGTAGCGCGTTACGGGGATCCTTAAACCACAATTGTGTGATGCTTAAGCGTTGCCGAACATAATCATTAGCGTTATAGTGATTTCGCTTATTCTCAGGGCGGGGCGAAATTCCCCACCGGCGGTAAATCAACCTTGTGTTGAAAGCCCGCGAGCGCTTTGGGTGCAAACTCAAAGGTCAGCAGATCCGGTGTAATTCCGGGGCCGACGGTTAAAGTCCGGATGGGAGAGAGTAACGAACCAGTCGGGCGAGGCCCGCTCACGTTATTTTTTTGCCGTACTACGGCGCTCCTAAGACTGCCCTGATTCTGGTAACCATAATTTTAATGAGGTTTTTTTACCATGAATCAGACGCTCCTTTCCTCTTTCGGTACCTCTGCTGACCGTGTTGAACACGCGCTTGCTGCGCTTCGCGAAGGTCGCGGTGTAATGGTGCTTGACGATGAAGACCGTGAAAACGAAGGTGATATGATTTTCGCCGCCGAAACCATGACCGTTGAGCAGATGGCGCTGACCATCCGTCACGGCAGTGGTATTGTCTGCCTGTGTATTACCGAAGATCGCCGCAAACAGCTGGAACTGCCCATGATGGTAGAGAACAACACCAGCGCGTACGGCACCGGTTTTACCGTAACTATCGAAGCCGCCAGCGGCGTAACCACCGGTGTTTCTGCCGCTGACCGCGTCACCACCGTGCGTGCCGCGATTGCCGATGGTGCAAAACCATCTGACCTGAATCGTCCGGGCCACGTGTTCCCGCTGCGCGCGCAGCCGGGCGGCGTTCTGACTCGCGGCGGTCACACCGAAGCGACTATCGACCTGGTCACGCTTGCAGGTTTCAAGCCAGCCGGTGTGCTGTGTGAACTGACCAATGATGATGGCTCTATGGCGCGCGCGCCGGAGTGCATCGAGTTTGCCGGCAAGCACAACATGGCTGTGGTGACGATTGAAGATCTGGTGGCTTACCGCCAGGCGCACGAGCGCAAAGCCAGCTGATAACGAATCA
>NZ_JBOGBT010000048.1:0-12707 GCF_051656365.1 Silvania sp.
CAATGTCTTCACCTTTCGCACGCTCGATGACGTGAACGCCATTCTTGCCACCCCCGGTCCGGCGTTAGTGTTGGGCGGCGGGGTATTGGGGGTGGAAGCGGCGGCGGCGTTACAGCGTCAATGTGACAACGTCACTTTAATTCATCGCGGCCCGTGGCTGATGGAGCAGCAGCTCGACAGCCACGCCGGATTGCTGCTGGAGCAGGCGCTCGACGCGCGCGGGATCCGCTGCGAGCTGAACGCCGGGCTGACGCAGATCGCCGCTGACTCCGTGACCCTCACCAGCGGCCGCACGCTTGCCGCCAGTCGGGTACTGCTGGCGACGGGCGTCACGCCGAACATCGCCCTGGCGCAGGCCAGCGGTGTGCCGTGCGGGCGCGGCATTCAGGTAGATGATCAGATGCGCACCGCGTTACGCGGTATCAGCGCCATCGGCGAGTGCTGCGAAATTGATGGCCAGATCTGGGGCCTGGTGGCGCCATGTCTGGCGCAGGCGGAGATCCTCGCCGCCCGGCTGGCAGGCGACAGCGTCACCCCGTTTACCCCGAGCGAAGGCGGCATGCGCCTGAAAGTTACCGGGGTGGAGTTGTTCAGCGCCGGGCAGGTGAACGCCCAGGCTGACGATGCGGTGTGGACCAGCTGGGATCCGCTGACCCGCCATTATCGCCGCTTACTGATCCGTAATGGCACGCTGGCAGGCGTGCTGCTGATGGGGGATTGCCGCAGCGCGGCCACCCTCACTGATTTACTGGCTACGCCAGAGCCCGCTCAGGCGGACTGGCTGTTCGATCAATTCACTACGCAGCCGCAGGTTGCAGGACAGAACGCTATGACAAAACCTACTCTGGTGGTGGTTGGGCACGGTATGGTCGGCCACCATTTTCTTGAAGACTGCGTAAACCGCAATCTGCATCAGCAATACCAGATCGTGGTCTTCGGCGAAGAGCGTTATGCCGCCTATGACCGGGTCCATCTTTCTGAATACTTTGCCGGACGCAGCGCCGATTCGCTGTCGATGGTGGCGGGGGATTTCTTTGCCGATAACGGCATTGAGCTGCGCCTGTCCCAGCAGATTGTGGCGATCGACCGTGAGGCGCGCGTGGTGCGCACCGCAGGCGGGCACGAGACCCATTGGGATAAACTGGTGATGGCGACCGGCTCCTGGCCGTTTGTGCCGCCGGTGCCGGGACGCGAGCTGGCGGGCTGCTTTGTCTACCGCACGCTGGACGACCTCGACCGCATTGCCGCTCAGGCCAAACATTCACGCACCGGGGTGGTGATTGGCGGCGGGCTGCTGGGGCTGGAGGCGGCTAACGCGCTCAAGCAGCTGGGTCTGGAGACACATGTGGTGGAGTTTGCCCCGAATCTGATGGCGGTGCAGCTTGATAACGACGGCGCGGCGATGCTGCGGCGTAAAATTGAAGCCCTCGGGGTGGGAGTGCATACCAGCAAAGCCACTACTGAGATTGCTGAAACTGACGCGGGGATGGTGTTGCGCTTCGCTGACGGCAGCGAACTGGCCACCGACATGGTGGTGTTCTCAGCCGGGATCCGTCCGCAGGATGCGCTTGCCCGCGAATGTGGCCTACAGCTTGGGGAACGCGGCGGGATCGGCATCGACAACCAGTGTCGCACCTCCGATGAAGACATCTTCGCCATTGGCGAATGCGCCCTCTGGGACGGTAAAATCTACGGCCTGGTGGCTCCCGGCTACCAGATGGCGCGGGTGGCATCTGCTGCGCTGGCGGGGGAAGACAACGCCTTCAGCGGGGCGGACATGAGCACCAAACTGAAGCTGCTCGGCGTGGATGTGGCTTCGTTCGGCGATGCCCACGGCCGCACGCCGGGATCCCAGAGCTACCAGTGGACCCACGGGCCACAGCAGATCTACAAAAAAATCGTGGTCAGCGCCGACGGCAAAACCCTGCTCGGCGGCGTGCTGGTAGGGGATGCCAGCGAATATGCCACTCTGGTGCAGATGATGCTCAACGACATCAGCCTGCCGAAAGATCCGGAAACACTGATCCTGCCTGCCGTTGCCGGTAGCGCGCCAAAAGCGCTGGGCGTGGCGGCCCTGCCGGACAGCGCGCAGATCTGCTCCTGTCACAACGTCAGTAAAGGTGATATCTGCCAGGCCGTCAGCAACGGTGCCATCGAGATCGGGACGGTAAAACAGTGCACCAAAGCGGGTACCGGCTGCGGGGGCTGCACCGCGCTGGTCAAACAGGTGATGGAGTTCCAGCTTGCCGCCCAGGGCGTGGAAGTGAAGAAAGATATCTGCGAGCACTTCGCGTATTCGCGTCAGGAGATCTACCACCTGGTGCGCGTCAACCGCATCCATACCTTTGACCAGCTGATTAGCCGCTACGGCCAGGGCCACGGGTGCGAGATCTGTAAGCCGCTTGTCGGGTCGGTGCTGGCCTCCTGCTGGAATGAATACCTGCTGAAACCGGCACATTTGCCGCTGCAGGACACCAACGATCGCTTCTTTGCCAATATCCAGAAAGACGGCACCTACTCGGTTGTGCCGCGTATGGCGGCGGGGGAAGTGTCTGCCGACGGGCTGATCGCCATCGGCCAGATTGCCAAACGCTATCAGCTGTACAGCAAAATCACCGGCGGACAGCGTATCGACCTGTTTGGTGCCCGGCTGGAGCAACTCCCGGAGATCTGGCAGCTGCTGATCGATGCCGGGTTTGAAACCGGACACGCCTACGGTAAATCCCTGCGCACGGTGAAATCCTGCGTTGGCTCCACCTGGTGTCGTTACGGCGTGCAGGACTCCACCGGGCTGGCGGTGACCCTCGAGAACCGCTACAAGGGGCTACGCGCGCCGCATAAGATCAAGATGGCGGTATCGGGCTGTACCCGCGAGTGCGCCGAAGCCCAGAGTAAAGACGTGGGGGTGATCGCCACCGACAAGGGGTGGAACCTGTACCTCTGCGGTAACGGCGGCATGAAGCCGCGCCATGCGGATCTGTTTGCCAGCGATCTCGATGACGCCACGCTGCTGCGCTACGTCGACCGCTTCCTGATGTTCTACATCCGCACCGCCGATCGCCTGCAGCGCACCAGCACCTGGATGGATAACCTCGAAGGCGGGCTGGACTACCTGCGCGAAGTGATTATCGACGACAGCCTCGGCCTTGCCGACGAGCTGGAGCAGGAGATGGCCCGCGTCGTGGAAACCTACCAGTGCGAATGGCAAACCACCCTGCAGGATGCTGGCCGTCTGGCGCAGTTCCGCACGTTGGGCAGCGATGCGCAACCGACGACCCACAAGCGCTGGCAGGACGTCTGCACCGTGGAAGATATCCCCGAACAGGCCGGAATTGGTGCCCGACTGGGCCAGCAGCAGATTGCGCTGTTCCGCTTTGGTAAGGCGATTTATGCCCTGGAAGATCGCGAGCCGGGCGGCGACGCCAGCGTGCTGTCCCGTGGCATTCTGGGTGATGCGGGCGGCGAGCCGGTGGTGATCTCCCCGCTTTACAAAACGCGGATCCGCCTGCGCGATGGACGTCAGTTCGAGACTGGTGAAGTGGCGGTGCGCGCCTGGCCGGTGAAAATTGACGGCGACCGGGTGCTGGTGGGTAGCGAAGAACTGGTGATGCGCGCGGAGGCTTCATGACGGAAACCCGATCCACCTGTCCCTACTGCGGCGTTGGCTGCGGGGTGATCGCCCGGGTTGACGCGGGTGAAGTGAGCGTACGCGGCGATGACAGCCACCCGGCCAATTTTGGCCGCCTGTGCGTGAAAGGCTCGGCGTTAGGGGAGACCACCGGACTGGCGGGACGCCTGCTGCAGCCGGAAGTCGACGACCAGCCGGTCAGCTGGGACCAGGCGCTACAGACGGCGGGCCAGCGCCTGCGTGAGATTATCGACACTTACGGCCCGCAGGCGGTGGCGTTTTACGCCTCCGGCCAGCTGCTGACCGAAGATTACTACGCCGCCAACAAGCTGATGAAGGGCTTTATCGGTGCGGCGAATATCGACACTAACTCCCGGCTGTGCATGTCCTCGGCGGTGGTGGGCTACAAGCGCGCCTTCGGCGAAGACATTGTCCCCTGCGGCTATGAAGACATTGAACAGACCGACCTGGTGGTGCTGGTGGGGTCCAACGCCGCCTGGACCCATCCGGTGCTTTACCAGCGGCTGGTGCAGGCGCGGGCCAACCATCCGCAGATGAAAGTGGTGGTGATCGACCCCAGGCGCACCGCCACCTGCGACATTGCCGATCTGCATCTGGCCCTGACCCCGGGCAGCGATGCCGGACTGTTTGTTGGCCTGCTGAACGCCATTGACGGCGAAGAGGGCGATGCGCAGCAGCGGGCGCGCGACTGGCCGTTGGCGCGGGTGGCGGCGTTTTGCGGCCTGGCAGAAGACGATATCGCCACCTTTTATGCCTGGTTTATCGCCGCTCCGCGCGCGGTTACGCTGTACACGATGGGCATAAATCAGTCCGCCAGCGGCAGCGACAAGTGCAATGCGATCATCAACGTCCATCTGGCGAGCGGCAAAATTGGCCGCGACGGCTGCGGGCCGTTTTCGCTGACCGGGCAACCTAATGCGATGGGCGGACGCGAAGTGGGCGGGCTGGCAAATCAGCTGGCGGCGCACATGAACTTTACCCCGGACGATCTCAGCCGGGTGGCCCGCTTCTGGGGCACCGAGCGGCTGGCGCAGACCCCGGGACTGATGGCGGTGGAGCTGTTCGACGCCATCGCCCGGGGCGAGGTGAAAGCGGTGTGGATCATGGGCACCAACCCGGCAGTATCGTTGCCCGACAGCCATGCGGTATGCCAGGCGCTGGCCGCCTGTCCGCTGGTGATGGTCTCTGAGGTGATGCGCGATACCGACACCAGCCGCTTCGCCCACATTCGCTTTCCGGCCCTCGGCTGGGGCGAAAAAGACGGCACGGTCACCAACTCCGAGCGGCGGATCTCACGCCAGCGCGCCTTTCTCCAGGCACCTGGGGAGGCGAAAGCCGACTGGTGGATCATCGCCCGCATCGCAGAGCAGCTGGGCCATGGCGCGGCCTTTGCCTGGGATCATCCCCATGCCATTTTTGCCGAACACGCCGCCCTGTCAGCCTTTGAAAACCACGGCGAGCGGGCGTTTAACCTGGCAGAACTGGCGCAGCTGACCCGCGCCGGGTGGGACGATCTTGCCCCCTGGCAGTGGCCGATTGACCGTGAGGCACTGACCCGCGCCCACCGGGTGCCGGTCACTCCGCAGGAACACGGCGCAACGCCGGACGCGCTGTATCCCTTTATTCTCAACAGCGGACGCATTCGCGATCAGTGGCATACCATGACCCGCACCGGCTATGTGCCCCGGCTGATGCAGCACCGCGACGAGCCGACGGTGGACGTCTCCCCGGAGGATGCGGCGCGCCTCGGCGTAGCGGACGGCCAGCTGGCCCGCATCAGCTCCGCGCGCGGGCTGATGGTCGCCCGGGCGCGGATTAACGACGGACAGCGGGTCGGGGAGCTGTTTGCCCCGATGCACTGGAACAGCTGCTTCTCGCGCCAGGGCAAGATCAATGCGCTGGTGGAAGGGCGCTGCGATCCGCACTCCGGTCAGCCGGAGAGCAAACAGACCGCGGTGCGGCTGATGCCCTGGCAACCCGCCTGGCAGGGGGAACTCTACAGCCGGGACGAACTCACGTTGCCGGCCTCGGTTAACTGGTGGCGCAAGGCCACATCCGGCGTGTCGCGTCTGACCCTCGCGGGGGATAAACCGCTGCTGGCGTGGCTGATGAACCACTGCAGCTCGCACGGCTGGCAGTTACAGGTGGCGCAGACCGGGGAGCGTAGCAGCCTGTTGGCCTGGCATCACAACCAACTGATGCTCGGCTACTGGGAAGGTACCGCGCTGCCAACCCTTGCCCATGCGGTGATTGCCGCAGCCTTTGAGTCGGCACCCGCCGAGCTCGCTGAGCGGCATGCGTTATTGAACGGACAGGGGGCGGGGGAGCAGGTTGATCCGGGGCGGATCATCTGTAGCTGTTTTAGCATTGGCGAGAAGGCGATTCAGCAGGCCATCGTCGAAGGATGTGATTCCGCTGCGGCACTGGGAGGCAAGCTGCGCTGCGGCACTAACTGCGGCTCCTGCGTGCCGGAACTGAAGGCGATGCTGTGTGTAAAGGCGTAACAGCGTCATGTGGCGTTACGCTTACCCGCCGACGTTCCCCGTATTGCTCTCTGGATTCAGGAAATTCCTGAAATTGTGCTTAAGGCTGTAATTGTTTCCAGAAAACGATAAGGTAAGGGGTGTTTTATGTCTGAAATGGATCCCTGTTACGACGTTAATGTCTGTGTTATCTCGCTCGCGTCTGCTGGTCTTGCTTCTGCTCATGATGAGCGGAACCCTTTCGGCTGCCGCAAAATCCTTTCTTGAGCAGGCGCAAAACCCCTTTGATAACAACGGCGACGGCCTGCCGGATTTAGGTCTGGCTGCACCCACCCGCGAGGGCGAAAAGCACCTCGCGGAGATGGCGAAGGCGTTTGGCGAGGCCAGTCAGGTTGACAACGGCCTGACCGCCGAAGAGCAGGCCCGCCAGTTTGCCTTTGGTCAGGTGCGGGATGCCGTCAGCCAGGAAGTGAATCATCATATTGAGTCCTGGCTTTCACCCTGGGGGAACGCCAGCGTTAACCTGCTGGTCAATGACGAAGGGCGGTTCACCGGCAGCAGCGGCAGCTGGTTTATCCCCTGGCAGGACAATAACCAGTATCTGACCTGGAGCCAGGTCGGGCTGACCCAGCAGGACGACGGGCTGGTGAGCAATGCGGGCATCGGCCAGCGCTGGGTGGCGGGCAGCTGGCTGCTCGGCTACAACACCTTTTACGACAACCTGCTGGATGAAAACCTGCAGCGCGCCGGGCTCGGGGCCGAAGCCTGGGGCGAATACCTGCGCCTGTCGGCGAATTATTACCAGCCGTTAGCCAGCTGGCGCAACACCTCGACCCTCGAAGAGCAGCGCATGGCCCGCGGCTATGACGTCACCGCCAAAGCCTGGCTGCCGTTCTATCATCACCTCAACACCAGCGTCAGCTTTGAACAATATTTTGGCGACAGCGTCGATCTGTTCCAGTCCGGAACGGGCTACCACAATCCGCTGGCGGTGAACCTTGGCCTGAACTATACCCCGGTACCGCTGGTGACCTTCTCCGCCGCGCACAAGCAGGGCGAAAGCGGCGTCAGCCAGAATAACCTCGGCATGAAGCTCAACTACCGCTTTGGCGTGCCGCTGACCAAACAGCTCTCTGCCAGCGAAGTGGCCGACAGTCGCTCGCTGCGGGGCAGCCGTTACGATCCGCCAGAACGCCAGAATCTGCCGGTGATAGAGTTCCGCCAGCTGAAAACGCTCTCGGCCTGGCTGGCAACGCCGCCGTGGGAATTGCAGCCGGGTGAGACGGTGGTGTTGAAAATGGATATTCGCAGCCGGCACGGCGTGCGGCAGCTCTACTGGCAGGGGGACGTGCAGGCGTTGAGTCTGACTGCACCGGCGAAGGCCGACAGCAGCGAGGGCTGGAGCATTATTGTGCCTGCCTGGGACAGCAGTGAAGGGGCGAGCAACCGCTGGCACCTGTCAGTGGTGGTCGAGGACGATGAGGGGCAGCGTGTCTCGTCCAATGAGATCACGCTCGCACTAACGCCACCGCTGATGACGTTCCCGGAAGACGACCCTCGCTGGGCCCTGCTGCCGGACAACTAAACTAGAAAATACGTTCCTGATGGACCCACACCGCCGCTTCCACGCGCGATTTCAGCTTCATCTTCTTCAGCATATGTTTCACGTGCACCTTCACCGTACTTTCGGTGATGTCCAGACGGCGGGCGATCATCTTGTTTGGCAGACCCTGGGCAATCAGCTTGAGGATATCGCGCTCGCGCGGGGTCAGTTGGGTGACGTCGCGATCGGAGGTGGCGCGGTTGGCGCGCAGGCTGGCGGCCAGCACCGGGGTCAGGGCTTCGCTCAGTACCATGTCGCCCGCGGCGGCCTGCTGCAGAGATTTCAGCAGCTCTTCCGGCTCCATGTCCTTCAGCAGATAGCCGTCGGCGCCGCGCTTGAGGGCGGTGACCACGTCCTCTTCATGGTTGGAGACGCTGAACACCACCACGCGCCCGGAGAGCGTTTTTTCCCGCAGTTTATCGAGGGTTTCTAATCCGTTCATCCCCGGCATATTCAGGTCGAGCAGGATCAAATCCGGATCCAGCGCTTCGGCCAGTTCAATACCCTGTTCACCGTTGCTGGCTTCGCCCACGACGGTAATATCCGACGCCATGCTGATAAGTTGTTTTACGCCGGTGCGCAGCATCGGATGATCGTCGATTAACAGGATTGTTGCTGGCTCCTGATTAGACATGGTGTTCTCCTTGGGCAGTGAAAAGAGGCTTTTCGGGAATGAAGGTGACAATGACGTCGGTGCCGCCGGACTCGCCGCAGCGAACCTGACAATCACCACGCAGGCTTTGCGCGCGGTCACGCATAATGATTAAGCCGTAGTGATTATGTCGTTCGGCGTTTTCCGGCACGCCACAGCCGTTATCACGAACCGTGAGTTTGACCTGATTATCATGACGACTCACGCTCAGGGCAACCGCTGTCGCCCCGGAATGTTTTAGCGCGTTGCTTAACGCTTCGCGGGCGATCTGCAGCAGATGGATGGCCTGATGGGACGGCACAAAGCGCGGCGGCAGCTGGTAGTCGAGGGCGATTGCAAAACCGAGTCGGGCGCTGAACTCCTGACAGCTGGCCTCCAGTGCCGGACGCAGGCCGGGCTCCGTCAGCTGCAGGCGGAAGGTGGTGAGCAACTCGCGCAGCTGCACCCAGGAGGTGTTCAGCTCGTTGCGGATCTGGCTCAGAAGCTGTTTGCTGTTATCCGGCAGATGGGTGTCCTGCATCTGCAGGCAACTGACCTGCATCTTCATACAGGAGAGCGACTGGGCGATCGAGTCGTGTAGTTCCCGGGCAATGGTGGCGCGCTCCTCCATCACAATCAGCTGCTGCTGTTTTTCCTGATGGCGATCGAGGGCCAGGGTGGCGGTGAGCTGCTCCACCAGCGTATCGACCAGCTGCTGCTGATCGTGGCTCAGATGGCGTCCGGCGGGCAGCGTCGCCAGCAGAATACCGTACTGCATCAGATTGTCGGCCAGTCGCCACTTCAGCGTGATTCCGCTGGTGGCGAGGGGAGGCAGGTCCCGCGGGCACAGATGACAGCCTTTTTCATCGCAACTCAGATTTGACTGGCAGGTAAATTCCTGGTGGTTCTCTTCATCTTCCATGTCGTACACCCGCAGCTCGATATCGTGCAGCAGGGTCAGATTTTGCAGGCCGTTCAGCACCGGTGAGAGCCGCTCGCACAGCGGCACCTGGGAATGCAGACGACGGTTGGCCTGCCACAGAAAGGAGAGAATTTCGTTCTTTTGCTCCAGCCCGGCGGTTTTTTCCCGCACCCGCTGCTCGAGCACCGCGTAGCTTTCGGCCAGCTCGCCGGACATAGTATTCAGCGCGTCGCCAAGCATCGCCATCTCATTGCGCCCGCTCACCTGTGCGCGCTGGGTAAAATCGCGCTGGGTCACAGCGCGGGCTACCGCCAGCAGCTGTCGCCACGGGTGGAGTAGCCTGTTGCGCAGCCAGACGATGGTAAACACCAGCAGCAGCCCCATGAACACCGCCATCAGCTGCTGCATCAGCACCACCCGCGCGATGCGCTGTTCGGTGCTGGAGTCGAATGCGCTCACCAGATCGTCCAGGCGACTGACAAAATTCGCCACGTCGGCGGCCACCGTCTCGGGGCTTTGCGCCTGCTTGAGTCCTGGCTCCAGCTTGCTGTGCCAGTAGCCCTGCAGCGCTGTCAGCTTAGGTTGCTGGTTTTCGCGCTGTGCGGCGTCTTTCAGCGCCGGGCTGAAGACGGTCACTTCCATTTCGTCCAGCAGGGCCTGATCTGCGGCTGACAGCGGGATCGCCGCCAGCAGCCGGTAGCTCTGCATCCGCAGTGAGCCGGCTTTATTTATCGCGTGTGCGTTGCCCTGGACGCCTTGTACCAGCCAGCCGGAAATCGCCATCCCCGTCACCCCGATAGCGGTGGACAGCATGACGATGAGCACCAGTTGATTAACCAGCGTCAGCGGTGAAAAACAGCGTTTAAACATAGAGCAGTCTGGCTCCTGACAATGCCTGGACCTGGAAGGAGCCCTATTCTCAGGCATACCCTGGAGTATACCCATACCCAAAAAGGATTACCTCCTAATTGCCATTAGCCAGGTGAATGGGAGCAGAGGAGTAGCCAGAAAGAGCAGTACCGTGAAAAACCACACCTTTTCTGGCGGAAAATGCTACTCACTTAGGGTGATGGCTGGTTTTTACGCCTGAATTAGCGACATTTTCCTTTGATTTATATCAACTTACCGCCCGCTTAAAACCCTGATCTTTGTCCAACTTTTAAGAATCAGAGGTGTCTATGAGTCACTCAACTTCCCCCGAAAGGGAATCTGGCGCGGTGATTACCGAGTGGCGTCCGGAAGATCCGGCGTTCTGGCAACAGCGTGGTCAGCGTATAGCAAGTCGTAATCTGTGGATTTCCGTTCCCTGTCTGCTTTTGGCGTTCTGCGTCTGGATGCTGTTCAGCGCCGTGGCGGTCAATCTGCCAAAAGTGGGCTTCACATTTACCACCGATCAGCTGTTTATGCTAACGGCGTTACCTGCGCTTTCGGGGGCGCTGCTGCGCGTGCCGTACGCGTTTATGGTGCCGCTGTTTGGCGGTCGTCGCTGGACGGCGTTCAGTACCGGGATCATGATCATCCCGTGCGTGTGGCTGGGTTTTGCGGTGCAGGATATCACCACCCCGTTTAGCGTCTTCGTAACCATTTCACTGCTGTGCGGTTTTGCCGGGGCTAACTTTGCCTCCAGCATGGCCAACATTAGCTTCTTCTTCCCGAAACAGAAGCAGGGCGGGGCGCTGGGTCTGAACGGCGGTCTGGGGAACATGGGCGTCAGCGTGATGCAGCTGATTGCGCCGCTGGTGATTTCGGTGTCGATTTTCGCTGTTTTTGGCGGATCGGGCGTTGAGCAGGCCGACGGTTCGCTGCTGTTCCTGCAGAACGCAGCGTGGATTTGGGTGCCCTTCCTGGTAGTCTTAACCCTGGCCGCGTGGTTCGGCATGAACGATCTGGCGGCGTCGAAAGCCTCGCTGCGCGAACAGCTGCCGGTACTGAAACGCGCCCATCTGTGGATCATGGCCCTGCTGTATCTGGCAACGTTCGGCTCGTTTATCGGCTTCTCCGCCGGGTTTGCAATGCTGTCGAAAACCCAGTTCCCGGACGTGCAGATCCTGCATTACGCCTTCTTCGGCCCGTTCATTGGTGCACTGGCGCGGTCAACCGGTGGGATGATTTCCGACCGTCTGGGTGGGACGCGCGTAACCCTGGTTAACTTTGTGCTGATGGCGATTTTCTGCGCTCTGTTGTTCCTGACTCTGCCGGTGAATGGCGTGGGCGGCAATTTTAGCGCCTTCTTCGCGGTGTTTATGGTGCTGTTCCTGACCGCCGGGCTGGGGAGTGCCTCTACCTTCCAGATGATCTCAGTGATCTTCCGTAAAATGACGATGGAACGTGTCAAAGCACAGGGTGGTGACGAGCAGCAGGCAATGCGTGAGGCGGCCACCGACACTGCGGCCGCGCTGGGCTTTATCTCGGCGATTGGCGCGATTGGCGGCTTCTTTATTCCAAAAGCCTTTGGTATCTCGCTGGAGCTGAGCGGCTCCCCGGCGAACGCCATGAAAGTATTCCTTGTCTTCTATATCGCCTGCGTGGTGATCACCTGGGTGGTATACGGGCGTAATTCTAATAAAAAGTAAGTTGTGATTATCCGTTTGCGCGGCCTGGTGTCGCGCTTTTTTTTGCCCGCCATTAGTTACAACATCCTCATGGGCGCTAACCCTTCGCCAGGGGGTAGCACTGTGATCCCTGTCGCTTAGCAGAATCGTCTACTCCTTAAAACTCCGGGGATGAAATTACACTGTCTCTTTTGTACGATGAATAATAAAAACCCTTGTTTAACAGTGATATACAAAACAAGAGTGCGTACCCCCTTCGGGGTAGCGAAAGATAAGCCCTCCTCAACAGACCTGAGCCGCCTTGATCGTTATCAATTCCCGTCATCTTTCAGGGCGTTACCTTCGCCACAAATCAGCAATGTCGATTTAGAGAGCCACAGGCTCCACACAGGAGATATCCGATGAGTAAATTTCTGGACCGGTTTCGCTACTTCAAGCAGAAGGGTGAAACATTTGCCGATGGGCACGGTCAGCTTCTGGAGACCAACCGGGACTGGGAAGATGGTTACCGTCAGCGTTGGCAGCATGACAAAGTCGTGCGTTCCACCCATGGTGTAAACTGCACGGGTTCATGCAGCTGGAAGATTTTCGTCAAAAATGGTCTGGTGACCTGGGAAATGCAGCAGACGGACTATCCGCGTACCCGTCCTGATATGCCAAACCACGAACCGCGCGGCTGCCCTCGCGGCGCCAGCTACTCCTGGTACCTGTACAGCGCCAACCGCCTGAAATACCCGCTGATGCGTAAACGCCTGATGAAAATGTGGCGTGAAGCGAAAACGCTGCACAGCGATCCGGTTGATGCATGGGCGTCCATTATTGAAGATGCCGATAAGGCGAAAAGCTTTAAACAAGCGCGTGGTCGCG
>NZ_JBOGBT010000049.1:0-34185 GCF_051656365.1 Silvania sp.
GTATGCCCAGCAGCGAGGGTCCGGACGGCAACACGCTGCCTTCCGGTGCCGTACTGGTGGCGTTGAGTGGCATCGGGGTCTTGTCCAGCAGCGCCTCCAGTCCGCAGGCAAAGGCCCGGGCGGTGGCTGCCCCCCGGCAATAACCGTAGACAAACAGCTTAATTTTCGGAATGCGCTTCTGCGCCCTGTAAATATATTCCCGGGTGGGCTGCAGGGGCCACTGAGGCACCACCTTGCCCAGGTAGATATCACAGAACTCGGTTATAGCGTTTTTGCGGTTAAAGCCTTTGGTTATAATCGAGAAGGGCCAGTTGGTGGCCATTTTCTGGCGGTAGACTCCCAGGGCACCATCTTCGACTGAGGTGTGTGTTACTGCATAGACAATGCTGCTGAAGGTTTTCAGTAAGGCCTGGTTAATACGGTCTTCACCCCCGTTGGCAAACAATTCGCCATCGAGAGAATAGTCGTCCTCGCCTATCTGCGGAAAACGCGCCCCGCAGCCGGGGAAGTAGTAGCTGAAATACCCATCCTTTTCTGCAGGGATAGCTTTGTCTTTCCAGTTTGCCGCGTGGTAGAGCCTGCCGATATTGGTCAGGGCCGGTTTAGGTGAGCCATACACCTCATCCGCATCCTGTTCATTACAGCAGGTACCGTCGAAGAACAGGCTGATATGCAGGCTTCCGGCGCAGTCCGTTACCGGCTTTTCGTCTGGTTGTTGAGACTGACCCCGTGCTAAATCTTCCAGACGCTGTCGGGCATAGTTACCTTCAGTCTGCGTTTTGCTTGATGGCAGGCGCCCGTACTCGCTTATTTCCCCCTGTTTTTCATCCTTTGCAGGTACCGGGAACGGTGGTGGTACCCAGGCGGCTTCTGCTGTAGACACACTGGTTGCAGAAGGCGCGGCCCCTTTTTTAAAGGCGTCGATAAGTGCTTTAATGGTATTCAGTGTGCTGTCTGAGGCATCGGACATACAATTTCCTCCTTGATATGGTCAATGAGTATTTTTTGGGCTTTTTTATGCTCCCCCAGATCTGTTGAAACCTGATACCGGGGATCGTCAGTAGTGTGACAAGAGCGAACTATCCGTACCTTATCGCAGGGGAAAATATGGACATCAAAACCGCATGCCTGATCGTCCGCCCAGCGTTCTAGCGGCACAGTGACTGGACCATGCCGCTGGTAATATTTTTCATAGTTATCAGGCATATCACTCAATTTCATCCAGGAATTGGGGTCAGAAGTCCAGGATACCTGAGCTGTCAACCCCGGTCTCCATACGTTGGGCACCATCACACAGCAGTAGCCGCCGCCGCCGCCATAGGAGTTAGCCCTTGGCCCCCCGTAGCCATCGACCTGAACTACGACAATTGCATCTGGCCCGTGGTTATAGACATCCAGATCGGCACCGCTCATACCGTCCAGTTTATGGTCCCTGCAGGCCATCAGCATTAAAAGACCAATTGCAGTCAACGCTGCCCGTCCGGTTGAGGAAAATAGTCTGGGCTCTATCATTCAGTATCCTTAGTGAATGTTGATTTATTGATGACGTAATAACGTCGATTACTGTTAACTTATTTATTTCAGACAGGGATGAAGTCAGAAATAAATAAATTTCCAGAGTGGTCGTGAGTTTTTAAAAAGACGTGTTTTATGCGATGGTATATCTATCAGGATTCACCAGGGAAACGACAACCGCAGCATTGCTATCGGCGACGGCGTTTATCCGCTGGCATGATTGCTTAACCGAATCCCAGTTATTGTCATCCGTGTCATACACTGCGCGCCGGGAAAAATAACCGTGCGTCAGCGAGGAGTGCAGTGGCAAACATATCGTGCAGGGCAATCTGCGACAGCAGCTGACGGGAATCCGTCTGAACCTTGCCCAGTTCGGTGGGCTTGCAGTCGCCGCCAATATCAGCATGAACGCCAGGGTAAACCACCTCCACAGCCCCCGTCGGGTATTTGCCATCCGGGCGACGAATGGAGTCCAGGGGCAGGTCACCGTGCTGCTCCAGTCCGGCGACAAAGTGGCAGCAGCTTTTCACCAGTCCGCCGTTTTGGGCAGCGGCAGGCTGTTGGCCGCCCACCCCAGGCGCCCGTACTCGCTTATTTCCCCCTGTTTTTCATCCTTTGCAGGTACCGGGAACGGTGGTGGTACCCAGGCGGCTTCTGCTGTAGACACACTGGTTGCAGAAGGCGTTGACCCTTTTTTAAAGGCGTCGATAAGTGCTTTAATGTTTTTCAGCGTGCTGTCTGAGGCATCGGACATACGACATTCTCCTTGATATGGTTGATAAGGACGTTTTGCGCTTTTTTGAGTCCATCAGGTTCTGGTTGCACGGGGTATTCGGAAGAATCACGGGCGCGGCATGAACGTACTATCCGTACCTTATCGCAGGGGAAAATATGCACATCAAAACCACATCCCTGTCCCTTCTCCCAGCGTTCAACCGGCACAGTAATGGGGCCGTGACGCTGGTAATGGCTCGTATGATCATCAGGAATATTGCGCGGATCTATCCAAGAGTTGGGGTCAGAAGTCCAGGTTACCTGCGCAGTCAATCCCGGCCTCCATACGTCAGGCACCATCACGCAGCAGTAGCCTCCACCTCCACCGTAAGGATTGGCTTTTGGTCCGCCATAACCATCAACCTGTACAACCACAATGCTGTCCGGCCCATGGTTATAAACGTTTAAATCGGCACCGCTCATACCGTCCAGTTTATGGTCCCTGCAGGCCATCAGCATTAAAAGACCAATTGCAGTCAACGCTGCCCGTCCGGTTGAGGAAAATAGTCTGGGCTTAATCATTCAGTATCCTTAGTGAATGTTGATTTATTAATGACGTAATAACATCGATTGCTGTTAACTTATTTATTTCGGAAAAGACTGGTTCCATAAAAATAAACCACCAGCCTTGCAATCAATTAAATAACGCACCCAATTCGAGAATAGCTATAGTTGAATCAGCAAGAATCGGATGCAGTTGTGAGTATTCAGCGTGCTGTCTGAGGCATCGGACACACGACATTCTCCCTGATATGGTTGATAAGGACGTTTTGCGCTTTTTTGACTCCATCTGGTTCTGGTTGCACCGGGTATTCGGAGGACGCGGGGCCATGGCAGGAACGCACTATTCGCACCTTATCGCAGGGGAAAATATGCACATCAAAACCACATCCCTGCCCCTTCTCCCAGCGCTCAACCGGCACAGTAATGGGGCCGTGACGCTGGTAATGACTCGCATGATCGTCAGGAATATTCCGTGGTTCTATCCAGGAGTTGGGGTCAGAAGTCCAGGTCACCTGCGCCGTCAGTCCCGGTTTCCAGACGTCAGGCACCATAACGCAGCAGTATCCGCCGCCCCCGCCGTAGGAATTGGCTCCCGGTCCTCCGTAACCATCAACCTGAACCCCTACAATGGCATCCGGTCCGTGGTTATAAACGTTTAAATCGGCACCGCTCATACCGTCCAGTTTAGGGTCCCTGCAGGCCATCAGCATTAAAAGACCAATTGCAGTCAGCGCTGCCCGTCCGGTTGAGGAAAATACTCTGGGCTTTATCATTTAATATCCTCAAAGCTTGCTGAGTTATTTATCAGGTAAGCAGATCGCGAAAACACAACCTTCAATTCGATGAATTAGCGTTTGTTTAACTGCTTTTCATACCAGTCGATTAAATTGCCGATAAAATTTTCCTGATGTGCCTGCCAGCCCATTTCCCAGAGCGTGTTGAATTTCTCCTCCTGCGAAGAGAAAAAGGTACTGAACTTTTCAGACGAGGTGAGTAGCTGCGCATCAATGGCCACATCCAGCTTCATCATTTGTTCATCGGTGAAGTTGATTTTTATATCCTCGGGCAAGACCGAGAAATCCAACGCGCATTCGCCCTCCAGCCAGCAGACCTTGCCATCCCGATCCCGGTAGCTCCAGTGATACACCGAACTGATCAGCCACGCCTTTTGTTCCTCCGTCAAAATATGATTTATCAGCACCGGGAAAATACGGGTGTCGTAAAAGCGAACCAGGCCGGAACGCGCCTCCCATGCACCGTCCGCCAGATTACGCATGATGCTGGCTAAGTTTGAACACTCCAGCGGAGAGACAAAGATCATAAGGCCGGGTTTTTGTTCAAATGCCGTCATTAAATCCAGTAACCACTGGCGATGCTGCCAGCAGGCCAGCTCGAGCCGCATCATCAGCGGTGCCATCTCCAGCAGCAGCTCTTCTGGTTGCCCCTTGAACAGCGAATACCACTCCATGGGCGGGGAAAGGCGTAACAGGCCGTCCAGCAGCGGATTGCTTAAAACGCCCTGATCGGCAATAAGGTAGACATTCCGCAGACCCTGCGATCGGGTATTGCGCTCAAGCTTCGCGATCCATTCCTGGTGGGTTAAAGACATGATTGTTCCTTTTTATGTCAGTGTGTTCAAAGAAGGGGAATTGCCCGTCGGGGTGACGATGCCCAGCGCGAGGCTATGTTGCGGATCCCGTGCTATCCAGCCGCACGGTTGATCGCATTGCGAGGTATACAGGGCGGCCAGCGTTATCACGATAAGCGGCTCCATCTGCCCGGTATCACCCCAGTTTACATCCTGCAAAAACTGCGTGATGTTCCAGCCGCTTTGCGCCAGCTCCGGGACGTGCGGCTGGGTAAACACCATGCAGGGATCGGGCGGCGACGTGACCTTGCTTTGCTGCATCGCGCGCGCACACACCCCTAAGATGCTTTCCCCCTGCCCGACGTTATACCTTTCGCCACGGGTAATACGCGCCGAGCCCTCCCGCGAGACCAGCCACAAAACGGCCGATTCGCCTGCCGGTCTGGCGGAAGCAGACGTTGCCGTCAGGGACTGACACCCCGCCACCAGAATCAGTCGCTCCTCGTGGGGATCGTTTATCTGGGCCGTAATCGCCGATAAGCTGGCCTCTCCCTGCCATTTTTCGGGAATGACAGGGAGTTGAAACGCCGGAAACGACTCGGCCAGCGATTCGCAAAATGCGCACCATGCTCGCTCGCTTCCCAGCCAGTAACAGTCGCTCAGGCGAGGCAGAGCTGCATCTCCCCGCTGCGCCAGCCATTGCCGCACCAGCATGCCTGCCAGCTGCTGCTCACGCGCGTCGGGGTCGCTGACAAAGGAGTGAATCAACCGCAATGTTCGGCCGCCCGCTTCTGTTTTCTCCTCCGGGGTCTGATGTTCTCGCTTGAGCAACTGCTTCCAGTGCTCAGTTTCAGAACCCACCGGCCCCAGCAGCACCGTTTCACGTAGCCCGAATGTTTGTTGATGTCGCGCCCACCAGTCCTGACGCTCCTGCTCAACTAACTGTGCGTAGAACTGCGCATGGTGAACAGAGATTCGATAGTGGAGCTGGCGCAGCAGCCAGCCGACACCGGTCAGTGCGATCCCGCACGCGATCCCCCATGCCATCAACGCACCGCCCCGATCTACGGCAGGCAGCAACGCCATCCCTGCACCGCTGACGAACGCCACAACGGCACCCGCCGTCAGCCAGCGCCTGGCCCGTGGAGGGTGAGCTTGTCTGTAGGGAAGATAGTCAGGCTGCGGTCTCATAGGGCGATTTCGCAATCAGGAAATGAACTCACCAGCGTGCAGCCGCAGGCACAACGGTGGCCGTGCAGGGCGACCGGGCTTCCATCGACCTCGACCAGCGAACTCCCTTCAACGATCGTCGTCATACCGTGTTTGTTGCAGCTTACCGGGTCACCTTTACAGGCGATCCCCTTTCCAAAGCACGAGTAGTGCCCGCCAATGACCTTACCGCCGTATTCCCGTAATGTATCGCCCTGCCGAATAATCGCTTTCAACGCGAGTTCCTCCAATATTGTTTATTTACTTTGCCCGGGGAACAAATCCCTGAGCCAGTTCCTGAGCACGTTGCAGACAAGGGATACAAACAGAGGTGGGCAGATCGGGAAGCTTGAAATCTTCACTCGCTGGGCCCTGGATTTTATGCCGCCCTTTCAGGCTCAGCAGGCCGGGCCCGTGAATTTCGATTTCCCCCTGCGGAGTCAGGCGAATATAAGCGCCGCCGCAGCCTAGGGTGATGCCGTTTTTTGCCGTGAGCTGCAAATGGCCCTGAGTCGACTGAACGGTCACATCCTTAAGTGAGGTCAGCGATAATGTGTCCCCATGCGACTCCACCGTCAGCGGCCCTTGCACCGACACCATCCGCATCCCTTCCCGGTGGGCGAGCAGGGAGATCGCCTGACGGGTGTTCACCGCCAACCGGCGACCGCTGGTCATCGTGACGTCGCTGGCACTTTGCAGGTAAAGACCATTACCACTGTGCAGCAGCGTCGTTTCTGGGGTCAGCATACTGATGCCTTTCGGCGCGCTCATCAGCAATACGGGCGCGGTCAGATTGGCGGCCTGGCGGGCAAACTGTTTTAGCGTGCTGACATCAGGCGGAATGTTGTAATGCTTACGCGTAATGCTGTCCCAGTCGTTAAGCTGTATGGTCGCGCCGCGAAGCAGTGTCATCGCCGGTGCCATATCCAGTACCGGGCCGGCCGCTTTCATCTGTTCGTCCGCACTGATAAAGATGCCTTTCCCGGCGCGAAGCGAGCCAAAACTGTCAGTGCGCAGTTCAAACCCCTCGCCGCGCGGTTTCTTCTCCCGATCAACCAGGTGACCGAGGTTCAGCTGACTTTTACCCGCGTACTCGGTGCTGACCTTGATGTGCTCCTTGCCGCGCGTATCATCCAGACGAATTTTGTTGTTCGCGGGGGTTCTGAGGACGTTGCGTTTATAGTTGTAAATCGTGACAGGGTCGGCGTGCGCCGAGTCGTGCAGCACGCCAGCGATGTACGGCCTGTCCGGGTCCCCGTGTTCAAACGCAATCGCCACTTCCGTTCCGGCCAGCAGCGGCAGGTGCAGCCCGTAAGTCTCCCCGGCATACGGGCGGGACTGACGCACCCACAGGCTTTCTTCACCCGGTTGCCAGCTATCACGGTCAAACAGCAGGTTGACTTTATAGCGCCCGTAGCGGTCGATATGGCCGTAGATATCGTTAATTTTGGTGCTGGTGACTCTGGCTGGAAGCGTACCGGCCATTGTCGGTTTAACGATGAGCGCCGGGCGGAAGCCGTAATCGTCTGAATACGGAATGGCCGAAAACGTCACTTCAAAGCTGCGATCGCGGCGGGCGCGGCTATGAATGTGGGTGATCACTACCCCCTTACGGAAGTTTTCCGACACGTCGTCACCGCCGGTGACTTGCAGCTTCTGGCCGGGAGTGAGAGTGGCGCAGTTGGTCTCACCCTGGAGTCGGGTTTGATTGTTGAGGTAGCGCTCATGGCGAAGACGGGCATAAAACGCCCCGCTCTCCGGGGCCGGGTGGCGCTGGCTGCCACCCGGCGTCAGGTAATTATCCGCCCAGTGATAAGCTTCACCGTAGGTGGTGGCATCGCCCCGGCTGGCATCTACCCTGAGGCTCATATCTTCCTGGGCATTGCGGTAATTGTAATCGCGAGTGAAGACCGATTTTTCGACCACCTGATGGTGGCTTTTCAGCGCCCATACCGATTCGGTACCGCTGTCATTCTGACCGGAGGGGGGAACCGACGGCAGCATAAGACCCTGCTCGACATAACGCACGTCGTCAAAGAATTCCACCACCTCAATATTGAGCCGTGCGTCAGGGGTGATGCGATACCCGATCCCGACTTCACTGAGCAGACGGCTGATAAAGGTCAGATCATCCTCACCGTACTGCATCACCTGTTCACGGCGCGGGTAGTCATTTGCCAGCATAAAGACAAAATCCTCGCCACGCATGGCGTGCCGGGTGCGCAGGATATGTTCGACTATCTGCGGGACCGACATATCCTGGTAAATTCGGTTCTGATGACTGCGGGAGAGCAGCGCCAGACGCGGCTGCAACGTCAGCGCATAGTGGCCTTCATCGTTGGAGGTCGACAGGCTTTCAAAGCCGGTGACGACACCCTGAATAATGCGCACCGGCTGCATCACTTTGATGCCGAAGCCCTGATCCACTTTTGCCTGCAGAGTCAGCGACGCCCTCTTCATCAGCAGGTCTTTTGCGTCGATGGCTTTATCGATGCAGGTGAATTCAACGGTATAGCAAAACGGGTTACTGAGTTCTTCTTTCCCTTCAAAACAAAGCACGTCCAGCAGGGACTTTGCGCCCCGAACTTTCAGTAGATTGTGATTGTGGCTAAATTTCGGCATTTTTATTTCGCTCATGCGCGATCCCCTTTATTCCGGTTGTATTCAGACACGCTACCGCCCGTCGCTTTAAACCCAGGCGCACAAGGTCAGTACCGATTGCTGTAGCGAGCGATTTTGATGGCTCACATTCATTTTATTTATCTGAGCCGCGTGGGATATTATGCATTCCTTTAAATTGCGGAATACAGAAGGTGCGCGGCAATATTTATTGCGACAAATGATGATAAAAACCGTGAGTGGCTTTTAAAATGCTACGCCAGTTAAATGCGCAAGCAAACCAGCAAGATAACCACAAATGTAAAAATCAGTTACAACACCAACTGTATTCACCAAATTAATACTAAGAATCTAAACACGCACATTAGATAATAAATTAAACACGCCAAATAGATTCTCATGGGATTATTCACCATGAAGGATCATTTTCTGCACGCAATAATAAAACCTGAAGAACACATTTATTAAATAAATACCTCAACCCCAGACCGGGGTTATCCGGTTATTACTGGTGTAAGGCCCGCCCCTTTTTTTAGTGAACGGCAAGTGCTTGAATCGTGCCTGAACCGCTGTATGCTCCCTAACACATGCACAACTCACGATGAGAATTAAGAATGAAAAAAGAGTCATCCTATCAGTCACTTGTCACGACCTTCCAGCGCCTGTCACGCTTCTCGCATCTCTCCTCCATCGCCAGTTGGGATATGTTTACCATGATGCCCGCAGGCGGCAGCGCCGCCCGGGGTGAGGCTCTGGCGGAACTGAGCGTGCTGCAACACCAGATCCTGACCGATAAAAAAGTGGCCGATTGGCTGCGCAATGCAGAAAGCGAAGATCTGAACGATGTGGAACAGGCCAATCTACGAGAGATGACCCGCCACTATCAGCAGGCCGCCCTGCTGCCGGAATCGCTGGTTGAAGCCAAATCTCTGGCGGGCAGCAAATGCGAACACGCCTGGCGTACCCAGCGCCCGGCCAACGATTGGCAGGGTTTTTCCGCCAACCTGAAAGAGGTGGTGAAGCTGAGCCGGGAAGAAGCGCGCCTGCGCGCCGAGGCCAAAGGCTGTACTCCTTACGATGCGCTGCTGGATATTTTTGAACCGGACATGACCAGCGCCCGACTGGATGGTCTGTTTGGCGATCTCAAGTCCTGGCTGCCGGATCTGCTCGCGCAGGTGGTTGAGAAGCAAGCCCAGCAGTCATTCGTACCGCCGCAGGGTCCGTTCCCGACCGCCATTCAGCGCGAACTGGGGCTGGAAGCAATGAAAACCCTCGGCTTCGACTTTAACGCCGGGCGTCTCGACGTCAGCGCCCATCCGTTCTGCGGCGGTGTGCCGGAAGATGTCCGCATCACCACCCGCTACGACGAAGACGAACTGCTCAGCGCGCTGTTTGGCGTGATCCACGAAACCGGCCACGCGCGCTACGAGCAAAATCTGCCGCGCAACTGGCTCGGTCAGCCGGTCGCCCTGGCGCGATCTACTGCCGTTCACGAGTCGCAAAGCCTGTTCTTTGAAATGCAGCTCGGGCGCAGCAATGCGTTTCTGACCCACCTGCTTCCGGCGGTTCAGGAACGTTTCGGCAGCCAGGCGGCGTTCACTCCGGAGAACTTTATCGCCTGGAACCAGCGCGTGAAGCCCGGCTATATCCGCGTCGATGCAGATGAAGTCAGCTACCCGGCGCACGTGGTTCTGCGCTATGAGATTGAACGGGCGTTGATCAACGGCGAGATTGAAGTGGACGACATTCCGGCGCTGTGGGATGAGAAGATGCAGGCCTGGCTGGGCTTGTCGACCAAAGATAACTACCGCAACGGCTGTATGCAAGATATCCACTGGACCGACGGCGGGTTTGGCTACTTTCCGTCGTACACCCTGGGCGCGATGTACGCCGCGCAGCTGTTCTCTGCCGCGAAGACCGCCCTGCCGGGGCTGGATGCCGCCATTGCGCAGGGTGATTTCAGCGCCCTGTTTGACTGGCTGCGCCAGAACATCTGGCAGCACGGCAGTCGCTTTACCACCGCGCAGCTTATTGAGCAGGCTACCGGAGAAGATCTTAACAGCCGCTATTTCCGCGACCATCTCACCGCCCGCTACCTGTAATAACGGCCCGCGCCGGGTCCAGGACCCGGCGTTGTACATAGCGTTACACGCCGATACCAATCACTCACGGAAGCCCCGGATTTTCAGGGATATAGTTATTTCAACGGCCCCGCAGTGGGGTTAAATGAAAAAACAAATTCGAGGGTAAGATGATGAATAAAGTATTAGCTCTGGTTGTTGCCGCTGCAATGGGTCTCTCTTCTGCTGCATTCGCTGCTGAAACTGTCGCTACCGCTGCACCGGCAGCCACTGCAACCACCTCTGCAGCACCGGCTGCAAAAACCGTGCACCACAAAGCACACAAAAAAGCGCCAGCACAGAAAGCCCAGGCTGCTAAAAAGCACCACAAAAAAGCAGCCACCAAAGCCGAAGCTGCACCTGTAGCGCAGAAAGCGCAAGCCGCTAAAAAGCATCATAAAAAAGCAGTGAAACACCAGGCTGTCGCGCCAACTGCCAAACCAGCAGCGTAAGCCACGTCACTGAAACGTGCCCCCACGGGCACGTTATTTATCCGGCGCTGAACCGGCAAGGTTGCAGCGCCGTTTTTTTATCCGGAGGGCGTTATGTTACAGCGCTATCGGTTTGAGCTGATCCTCATTACGCTTATTTTATGTGCGATCGTCGCCAGCGTATTTTATCTTTCGTGAATGTAGCACGCTGATTTTACTCCCACTTTCCTGCTGTCCCGTCTATAGTTAATAACCAGGGTTCATCTTTTATAATCATAATTATCCCCTTCAGAGTGTGATATGCGTAAATCTGTTGCGGTTGTACTGGGCGCGTTTTGTCTCTGTTCTGGTTTTGCTCATGCGGACGAGAGCGACGATGACGCCGTGAACGTCAAGGAAGTGCAAACGCTGTTTTTTGGTCATGACGATCGCACGCGCGTCACCGACCCGGCGCGTTCCCCCTGGGATGCCATCGGCCAGCTCGAAACGGCCAGCGGCAATCTGTGTACGGCCACCCTTATCACCCCCCATCTGGCGCTGACCGCCGGACACTGCCTGCTGACGCCGCCGAAGGGCAAGCCGGATAAAGCCGTGGCCCTGCGCTTTGTGTCGCAAAAAGGGGTCTGGCGCTATGAGATCCACGGCATTGAGGGACGGGTGGAGCCGTCACTGGGCAAACGGCTGAAAGCCGATGGTGACGGCTGGATCGTGCCGCCGTCTGCCGCGTCGTGGGATTTTGGGCTGGTGGTGTTGCGCTATCCGCCATCGGGAATCACCCCGCTGCCGGTGTTTGCAGGAGATAAAGCTGACCTCACCGCCGCGCTGAAAGTGGCCGACCGTAAGGTCAGCCAGGCGGGCTATCCGGAAGATCATCTGGATATGCTGTATACCCATCAGGATTGCATTGTTACCGGCTGGGCGCAGACCAGCGTCCTGTCGCATCAGTGCGATACCTTACCCGGCGACAGCGGCTCACCGCTGATGCTCAAAACGGCCGAAGGCTGGCAGGTGATTGGCGTGCAAAGCTCGGCTCCGGCGGCAAAAGATCGCTGGCGCGCGGATAACCGGGCGCTTTCCATCACCGGCTTTCGCGACAAACTGGCCGAGCTGGCTCAGGAGTGATTCAGCAGTGGCGCTGCTGGCGCAGCGCCATAAGCGCCTCAATCGGCAGCGGCTGGCTGTACCAGAACCCCTGCAGCTGATCGCAGCCCGCCAGTCGCAGCAGCTTCATCTGTTTTTCATTCTCCACCCCTTCGGCAACCACCGTCATGCCTAAAGCGCTGGCGATGCGGATCGTTCCCCCCACCAGCGCCGACGCCTGATCGTCATTGTCCACCAGCCCGGCCAGCGATTTATCAATTTTAATGGTGTCGAAGTTAAAGCGGCGCAGATAGCCGATACTGGAATAACCGGTGCCAAAATCGTCCAGCGCCACGGCGATCCCCAGCGTCTTAAGGTTGTTAATAGCAGCCCTGGCGCGCTCGGGGTTCTCAAGGACGTAATTTTCGGTGACTTCCAGCTGCAGGCGCGTCGCCGGGAAACGGGTTATCGCCAGCACGCTCGCCACCTTCTCTTCAAACTCCGGATCGCGAAACTGTGCGGGCGAGATGTTGACCGACAGTTTTAAATCCGCAAACGGCTCCAGGTCTTCACAGGCGCGACGCAGCACAAACTGCCCGAGGGCGTATATCAAGCCACTGGTTTCGGCGATGGTGATAAAGTCATCCGGTGCCAGTGCCCCGTCCGGGCGACGCGGCCAGCGCACCAGCGCCTCGACGCTGACCATTTTCTGACTCCGGGCATCAATAATAGGCTGATACCAGACGTCGAATTCGCTGTTGTCCAGCCCGCTGCGGATCTGGCTTTCAATCGCCAGCCGCCGCTCACGGGCGCTGTTCAGCTCCGCATCATAGTGGGTAACGCGTCCTTTGCCGGTGATTTTGGAGTGGTACATGGCAATATCGGCGCGGCGGAACAGCTCTGAGCTGTTACATTCCGTCAGAATGCCGCTGGCAATGCCGATACTGGCTCCGATATGGATTGTGCGATCGCCAAGGCGAATTGCCGAGTTAAGATAGTCGAGCACAAAGCCGCCAAAGGCAGAGGCCAGCGCTTCGGCATTGTCTCCGCCGATGGTCATCG
The DNA here is from genome assembly GCF_051656365.1 of Silvania sp. NCBI lineage: Bacteria > Pseudomonadati > Pseudomonadota > Gammaproteobacteria > Enterobacterales > Enterobacteriaceae > Silvania > Silvania sp. Next base: position 12,903 of record NZ_JBOGBT010000049.1, read on the forward strand.
CAAATTCATCCCCGCCCATCCGCGCCAGCATGCCATCTTTAGGCACGTTATCACGCAAGGTTTTGGCAATGGTGACGATCAGCTCATCACCCACCTCATGGCCATAAATATCGTTAACGTCCTTAAACCCATCGAGGTCGATAAACACCACGCTTTTACGATCGGTATCGCCGCGCAGGCTCACCCGCTCCAGCTCTTCGATTAACGCTCGTCGGTTGGGTAAATGACTGAGCCAGTCGGTGCGGGCCACTTTCCGAGCCTGGCTTTCACCGCGCGCCAGTTTATACAACGCGACGCTGCTGACGAGGATAAATAGCAGGATCAGCGCCGCGGTCAGCAGCACAATCTGGGTAATTTCCAGTGAGGCCGCCTTTGCCGCCGCCGCACCCGGCTGACGCGGCTGCCAGGAGAGGTAGCCCAGCACTTCCCCGGCGGCACTTTTAAAGGGTACGTTGGCCGCGCTGACCCGCTCCGGGGTAAACGTCAGGTTATCAATCTGGAAGGTATTGCCCAAATCGCGCAAAATTTTGGGGTTAAGATGGCGGGTGATCACCAGATAGCGGCGAGTCTGATCCTTCACCGGCAGGGAGCCCACCGTCGGGCGGATCAATCCCACGCCGACGAACGCCACACCCGCGCGGGTACGGGTAATACCGGCATAGATCGTTTTGTCGTTCTGTAAGGCCTGGGTGTTCTTCTGGATCAGGGATGTGAGTCCAGCCCCGAAGAAATCGAGGTTTTGTTCCGTAAACGGCTGGCTGCGAAACGAGCCCCACAGCACCCGATAATTTTCATTCAGCACAAAGGTGCCGTCATACAGGTTGTTGATCTTAAATCCCGATCCCCAGGTGTTGAACAGCCAGTGGGTGTCGAGCGTGGGACGATACGCCTCGCGCACCGCATCGTCCCAGACCGCATTATCAATCACCAGCGACCAGACCCGGTTTACCGAGGTCTGAATTGCCCCCTGCACCGAGAGCGCGGTACGTTGTTCATCGATTTCATTGGCCTGGCTGCTGATCAGGTTCAACGAGAGATAGAGTAAGGCAACAACGGAGACGATTAAGCCGATCCCTGCCATAAAAATCATGACAAACAGGGTTCTCGCAGAAGGAATATTGCGCCAGCTTAACGGGTTATGCATTTGTCGTCCTCTTCAATGCCCTCATGTAAGCGTAATACAGCAAGGGAATTTCGCTGCCCTACTCTCAGGCAGCGAGACGATTACGCCAGCTTTATCAGAATCATCCCAATAAGCAGCAGGCACAGGCCGAACCAGCCTTTACGGTTCAAACGTTGACCAAACAGGATCCAGCCTGCAGCAAGCGTGGCGGCAATGCCGAACCCGCCCCACAGGGCATAAGCGACCGAGAGGTCAATGCCCCGTACGGCCTGAGATAAGGCGCTGAACGCCCCCAGCACCGCTGCAATCGACAGCAGGCCATAGGTTTTGCGGCGAAAACCGTCGGAAAATTTTAGCAACACGTTAGCGGCAATCTCGAGCACAATCGCCAACCCCAGCCAGGCGGCGTGGACCCACTCAAACTGTTGCATGAGTGGCCTCCTTATGCTGTTTTTTGCCTTTGCGAGTGCCGGATTTGATCAACACAATCCCCGCCACCAGCGTCGTCAGCCCGGCAATTTTCATTATCGACAGCGGCTCATCGAACAGCACAACGCTAAACAGGGTGATCAGTAAAATACCTACCCCTTCCCATAATGCATATGCCACACCGAGGGCGATTTTTTTAACCGCAAACGACAAAAATATATAGGAAAGGGTAATCATCAACAGCATCAAAATAAAACCGGCGTGACCACCGCTGACGCTGGCCCATTTCATTGACAGGGTGCCGATTATTTCAGCGACGATAGCCAGGGCTAAGAGGATCCAGTAAAACATGATTTTCTCCTGCTTGAGAATATTATCCTTCGCGGCTTGCTGTGAGCAGCAATCCGGGTAAAAAAATAGCGATAATGGTTGGCACGGCGCGGGGCGCCAGCTCAGGCAGAAGGGGTCTAAAGCGCGTTGCGCCAGTGTTGCTCGCCAGTCAGCAGGCAATACGAGGGGAGAAAACAGGAAGTCAATGTTGAAATGCGTTTGTTGAACAGATTGTCCATAATATTACAATTATCTGCGTTGTTGCTTCTCGTCAGTGCAGATGAATATTGTCTCCGGTAGTTAAACACCGCTGATTTTTACCATAAGCCAGGATTTTACTCAAAGCCTTTTCATTTCTTTACCCTGAATATTTGATGTCGGTTAATATATTCGCGCTGACCACGCCAGTTTTAATTAAACCGTTACGCGTCGCAAATAACCAGCAGGGGTTTATGGGTGCGCCCCGCCTGCCGGTAGTCGGCCAGGGCCGCTTGCCAGGCCGCAAAGGGCAACTGCGTGGTGTCGCTGTAATGGCTCTCTGCCATCTTCGACCAGATAGCATCAAACTCTGCCTGCCATGCCTGCGGGCTGAGCGCGTCAAGATAATTGCGAATATGGAACCAGCGCATCGGCGGGAAATGCGGTTGTAAGCTAAACGGCTGGCCACTGAGCAGGCCGTAGCAGATAAACTCCCCTGTAGCGGGCATCACGTTGAGGATCGCCTGTGCCACCTCGCCGCCGGTGGCGTCGTAAACGATATCGCTGTCAGCGGCCACTGCCCGTACGGCGGCGCTGTCATGCTGGGCAATCGGGACGATCCCCATTGCCTGCAGCCTGGCGGCATGAACCGGTGAGCGGTGAATGCCGAAGACCTCGCGCGCACCCAGCCGATGCGCCCATTGACCCAGCAGGATCGCGCAGTCCGAACCTGCGGCGGTCAGCAGAACGCGTTTGCCCCGGGGAGGATACAGCTTGAGCATCAGCTGGGCGGCCAGCGGGTTGATGAATGCCCGCGCCGCCAGCGGAGACGGGATGGTATCGGGCACCGGGATTGCCAGCGCTGCCGGGCAGTCAACGACCTGCTGCCAGGTGCCTTCCCCGCGCAGGGGCAATACGCGTTTGCCGATCAGATGTGCTGCGTCGTCAGGGGCGGCGATCACCCTGCCTACTCCTTCATACCCGGCAATGGCGGGTAAGGAAATACGGTGGCGGTAGGCCCCGGTGATCGGGATCAGATCCGAGGCATTCACCGGAGCCAGCAGCATCTGCACCCGCAAGTGCCCGGGATTAAGCGGCGCTTTTGCGGCGGTTTCGGCCTTTAACACTGACTCGGGTTCGCCAAACTGGCGGTAGCATAATGCGGTGTTTTCCATGCGCGTTTAGCTCTGTTCCTGTCGATTTAGCGGCTGCGTTTAGCGTGACGCTCCCGGGTCTCGAGCTTCGCGTTTTCGGATTTACGCAAAGCAACGTAGCAGGCACCGCTCCCGCCGTGGTGCGGCTGCGCCACGCAAAAGGCCTGTACCGCGTCGAATTCCGCCAGCCAGCGCGCCAGGTAGCTGCGAACGATATTGGGATGGGCGTTCTCCTCCCGACCTTTACCGTGAATGACGATCAGATTGCGCAAGCCGTCGCGCTCGGCCTGACAAATAAAGGTATAGAGCTGCTGACGGCACTGTTCCACGGTTAAGCGAAGTAACGTGAGGCTTGCCTGGCGAGGATATTTTCCTGAGCGCAGCTTGTCGATAACCCCCTGCTGTACCCCTTCCCGGTGGAACTCCAGCGGCTGGGCCAGCGGAACGATATCCAGGAAACCGGTAGTCAAAAAGTTATCGAGCTGGCTGGTGTCTACACGCTGCTGCGGGCGCGTGGTGCGGCCGGGCTGCCACTGTACATCGGCACAGCGCTTGAGGGGCTGAACATCGCCCATCGCATCAAGAAAAAGCGCGTTATCGTCTGGGTTCATGGCATCCTCCTGCTTTACTAACAGGGTACTATACCTGCGCGCAGGCGCTGTCTCAATGGGCCCTCGACAGAGGGATAACGCCCATTATCCTGATTAACACCGGATAACAGATGTCATTTATTAAATTGATTATTTACCCAAGCTAAACTTTATTTTTATCACTGGTTAACCATCGTGACTTAGCTAAAATTTTGTGAAGCCTGACGTTTTATTTCCTGTATTTATCGGGAAAAGATGATATAAATAAATGTATCTGCATTATGGAAAGAATAAGCAGGATTTGCATCTGGAGCAATGCTGTGTGTACTGTAGGGTCTGTTGGATGTCGACAGACTCTATTTTTTTGCCTTTACGTTGCGTGGGAAATAACCTGTCTGGCCTGGCGCCTGAACTGGGTGATCAATGATTCGGTCAGCGGCGTCTGGCGCGAGTCCCGGCGCTGGATAAGGTAATACGTTGCTTTTGGTAGCATTTCTTTGACGGGCAGCATCACCAGACGGTGCGCCAGCAGCGGATCGCAGCCCAGTTCCTGCGGCAGGATGCTCAGAAAGTCGCTCTGGGCCACCAGGCTAATACATGACGAAAATGTTTCACAGACAATACCGACCCGAGGTATTTGTTCACGATGGTTAAACAACTCTTCCAGCTGCTTATAATAGCTTCCTCTCGGGGTGGGCATCGTCCAGCTATATTTCAACAAGTCATTGATGGAGGTCGCCCCACGTGCGGGATGACCTTCCCGACAGAATATAGCAAACGGTTTCTCAAATAATTTTTCAAACGTAAACTCATGGTCATAGGGGCCCTGATAATAGGTATTGATCGTAAAATCAAGTTCTCCCTGGCGTAATTCGTTAATCATCGAGACCAGCTGCCCTTCCATAATTCGCACCTTGACCTGCGGATGCTGTTGATGGAAGCGGACGATCACCGGGGGCATTAACATCCGGGCCACGCTGGCGCCCATCCCGATATTGATCTGCCCCGCCTGCTGCCCCTGTCGCTGCCGAATATCATCCTGGGCGCTGCGTAACTCTTCCAGAATCAGGCTGGCGTGCTGGTAAAAACTCTCCCCACACTCGGTTAATGTCACGCCTTTGCTCCGGCGCACAAACAACTGGGCTGCCATCCCCTCTTCCAGTTCCTTAATTGATTTCGTTAAGGCTGGCTGCGACAGATTCAACACCCGGCTGGCACCCCGAATGCTTCCCTGCCGCGACACTTCCACGAAGGCGCGAATTTGATGAAATTTTATCTGAAACGTCATGTCAGGACCGATAACCGTTGTTTATCAGAGAAAAGAAACTGTCATCTACTGTAATGGAATTGGTTGTGCCAGGGTAAGTCACGAAAGGTTAAATCTGTGAAAAATCAGTTAGCGATAAGTAAAAACTATCACAACGTGAAGCAGTTCACATATTCTTATGATGACAGGAAACGATATGCATACACTGGCGCACGACCTGCAGGCCATGTTCCCGCAACTCACCGCATGGCGACGGGATTTTCACCACTATGCAGAATCCGGCTGGGTCGAGTTTCGCACCGCCGCAAAAGTGGCCGAAGTGTTAGACGAGCTGGGTTATGAACTGGCAATGGGCCGCGACGTTGTCGATGCCGACAGCCGGATGGGCCTGCCCGACGAGGCGACTCTGGCGCAGGCCTTTGCCCGCGCACGTCAGCAGGGTGCACCAGAAAAATGGCTCAGCGCATTTGAAGGCGGCTTTACCGGGATTGTCGCCACCCTCAACACCGGCCGCCCGGGCCCGACCCTCGCGTTTCGGGTCGATATGGACGCGCTGGATCTCGACGAAGCCCGTTATGACGATCATCTCCCGTTCCGGGAAGGGTTTGCCTCCTGCAACAGCGGGATGATGCATGCCTGCGCCCACGACGGCCACACCACCATTGGTCTGGGGCTGGCGCAGCTTCTTATGAAATACCAGTCACAGCTGAACGGCACCATAAAGCTGATTTTCCAGCCAGCTGAAGAAGGCACGCGCGGCGCGCGGGCAATGGTGGCAGCAGGCGCGCTGGACGGCGTGGACTATTTTACCGCCATCCACATTGGCACCGGTGTGCCTGTCGGGACTGTGATCTGCGGTAGCGATAACTTTATGGCGACCACCAAGTTTGACGTGCGCTTCACCGGCGTTGCCGCTCACGCGGGCGGTAAACCCGAAGAGGGCCGCAATGCGCTGCTGGCTGCCGCTCAGGCCGCCCTTGGCCTGCACAGCATCGCCCCACACAGCGAGGGCGCGTCCCGGGTCAACGTCGGGGTAATGCAGGCCGGCAGCGGGCGCAACGTAGTCCCCGCCAGCGCTCTGCTGAAGGTCGAAACACGCGGTGAAAGCGAAGCGATTAACCAGTACGTGTTTGAACGCGCCAGAGCAGTGATCGATGGGGCTGCGGCCATTCACGGCGTCAGTAGCGAGCTGCACCTGATGGGCGCCGCCACCTCCAGCGTACCCTCTCCGGCATGGGTGGCCTACCTGCGCGAACAGGCGGCCCAGGTCGCGGGCGTGGAACACGCCATCGACAACGTTAAAGCCCCTGCCGGTTCGGAGGATGCCACCCTGATGATGGCCCGCGTACAGCAGAACGGCGGCCTCGCCTCGTACATGGTGTTTGGTACCACCCTCAGTGCCGGGCACCACAACGAGAAATTCGACTTCGATGAAAACGTGATGCTGATTGCCATCGAAACGCTGGCGCGAACCGCGCTTAACTTCCCGTGGACCCGAGGTGTGTAATGCAAACTCTTTATCCTTTTATTGCCGATGCAATCGACACCCGAAGCCAGCAGTTCACCGCCATTGCGGATGAGATCTGGGATCATCCGGAAACCCGTTTTGAAGAGTTCTGGTCTGCCGACCGGCTGGCGACCGCGCTGGAAGAGGAAGGTTTTACCCTGACCCGCGAAGCCGGTGGCGTGCCGAACGCCTTTATCGCCAGCTTTGGCAGCGGGAAGCCGGTGATCGCCCTGCTGGGAGAGTACGATGCACTGGCGGGACTGAGTCAGAACGCCGAGTGCGCCACACCGCAGACCGCAACACCGGGCGCCAACGGCCACGGGTGCGGGCATAACCTGCTCGGCACCGCCGCCCTTGCCGGGGCGGTGGCGGTTAAAAGCTGGCTGGAACAGCACGGTGGCAGCGGGACGGTGCGCTTTTACGGCTGCCCGGGCGAAGAAGGCGGTTCCGGCAAAACCTTTATGGTGCGCGAAGGGTTATTTGACGATGTGGATGCCGCCGTGACCTGGCACCCTGAAGCCTACGCGGGGATGTTTAACGTCAGCACCCTAGCCAATATCCAGGCGTCGTGGCGTTTTCACGGCATTGCGGCGCATGCGGCGAACTCCCCCCATCTGGGGCGCAGCGCGCTGGATGCCGTCACGCTGATGACCACCGGCACCAACTTCCTTAATGAACACATTATTGAGAAAGCCCGCGTCCATTACGCCATCACCGATACCGGCGGGATCTCGCCAAATGTGGTCCAGGCCCAGGCAGAAGTACTGTATTTGATCCGCGCCCCTGAAATGGCCGACGCGCAGCAGATCTACGCCCGCATCGAGAAAATTGCCCAGGGCGCGGCGCTGATGACCGAAACCCGCGTTGAGCATCGCTTCGACAAAGCCTGCTCCAGCTATCTGCCTAACCGCACGCTGGAGGCCGAGATGTACCGCGCCGTGCAGCATTACGGCACCCCGGACTGGAGCGAAGAAGAACGCGCTTTTGCAGAGGCCATCCGCGCCACGCTGACGGACAACGATCTGCAAAATAGCCTGAAGAATATTGCAGCCACCGGCGGCGACGCGGGTAAACAGTTTACCCGTCGCCATCAGCAGACCCTGCTGATTGATGAGGTCGCGCCTTACGCTATCACCGATAACATTCTCGCGGGCTCGACCGACGTGGGCGACGTCAGCTGGAAAATGCCGGTGGCGCAGTGCTTCAGTCCGTGCTTTACGGTGGGCACGCCGCTGCATACCTGGCAGCTGGTGGCTCAGGGCCGCACCTCGATTGCGCATAAAGGGATGCTGCTGGCGGGGAAAGTGATGGGCGCCACGGTGCTGGCGCTGCTGCAGGACCCGGTCCTGTTAGCCGCGTGCCGCGAGGAGTTTGAACAACAGCTGAGTGAAAAACCGTACGCGTGTCCAATCCCGGATGGCGTGACACCGTCACCATTAAAATAAAAACATAACACAACAACACAATACAACACTCCCGAGGAACGCCCATGAGTCTGTCGTCCCTGCCTTCGCACTCCCCCTCCGGCAAGCTGTACGGCTGGGTTGAAAGAGTCGGCAACAAAGTGCCGCACCCTTTCCTGCTGTTCGTCTATTTGATTGTGATTCTGGCGATTGCCACCGCCGTGCTGTCGGCATTTGACGTCAGCGCTCGAAATCCGGCGGACGGCAGTATGGTGGCGGTTAAAAACCTGCTCAGCGTGGAAGGTCTGCACTGGTTTTTACCGAATGTGATTAAAAACTTCAGCGGCTTTGCCCCGCTGGGCGCGATCCTGGCGCTGGTGCTCGGGGCCGGTCTGGCCGAGCGATCCGGCTTGCTGCCTGCGCTGATGGTGAAAATGGCGTCTCACGTCAGCGCGCGTTATGCGAGCTACATGGTGCTGTTTATTGCCTTCTTCAGCCATATCTCCTCGGATGCCGCGCTGGTGATCATGCCGCCGATGGGGGCGTTGATTTTTATCGCCGTCGGACGTCATCCGGTGGCAGGTCTGCTGGCGGCGATTGCAGGAGTCGGCTGCGGCTTTACCGCCAACCTACTGATCGTCACCACCGACGTACTGCTCTCCGGGATCAGCACCGAAGCGGCAAAAACCATTGATGCCGCCATGCACGTCAGCGTGATCGACAACTGGTACTTTATGGCCAGCTCGGTGATTGTGCTGACGATTGTCGGCGGACTGATTACCGATAAGATTGTCGAACCGCGTCTGGGTCAGTGGCAGGGTTCCAGCGACGAGAAACTGGATTCTCTCAGCCCTGAACAGCGTCGGGGACTGCGCGTTGCCGGGGTGGTGTCGCTGCTGTTTATCGCCGCCATCGCGCTGCTGGTGGTGCCGGAAAACGGCATCCTGCGCGATCCGGTGCTGCATACCGTCTTGCCCTCGCCGTTTATCAAAGGCATCGTGCCGCTGATCATCCTGTTCTTCTTTATCGTCTCGCTCGCCTTTGGCATTGCCACCGGCAAAATTCGCCGTCAGGGGGATCTGCCGCAGCTGATGATTGAGCCGATGAAGGAGATGGCGGGCTTTATCGTAATGGTGTTTCCGCTGGCCCAGTTTGTCGCCATGTTTAACTGGAGCAACATGGGCAAATTTATGTCGGTAGGGCTAACCGACATCCTGGAAAGCGCCGGGCTTAGCGGCGTGCCCGCCTTCCTGGGGCTGGCTCTGCTCTCCTCGCTGCTGTGCATGTTTATCGCCAGCGGGTCGGCTATCTGGTCGATTCTTGCGCCTATTTTCGTGCCGATGTTTATGCTGCTCGGTTACCATCCGGCCTTTGCCCAGGTGTTGTTCCGCGTCACCGACTCGGCGGTGATCCCGCTGGCGCCGGTGTCGCCTTTTGTTCCGCTGTTCCTCGGCTTCCTGCAGCGCTACAAACCGGAGGCCAAACTGGGTACCTACTATTCGCTGGTGTTGCCGTATCCCCTTATCTTTTTAGGAGTATGGCTGCTGATGTTGATGGCATGGTATCTTGTCGGTCTGCCCATTGGACCTGGGATCTACCCGCGCCTGAACTAAGGATCACCTTATGCTGCGACTGCTCGAAGACAAAATTGCTACCCCTCTCGGCCCCCTGTGGGTGATTGCCGATGAGCAGTTCAATCTGCGGGCGGTTGAGTGGGAAGAGTACAGCGGTCGGATGGTGGAATTGTTGAACATCCACTATCGCGCCGAGGGCTACGAGCGCATCGGTGCCAGCAATCCGGGTGGATTGAGCGACACGCTCACCGCCTGGTTCGAGGGCGAGCTCAGCATTATAGACGCCCTTCCGACGGCCACCGCTGGCACCCCTTTCCAGCGCGAAGTGTGGCAGGCGTTACGCACCATTCCCTGCGGCCAGGTGATGCATTACGGTCAACTGGCCGAACAGCTCGGCCGTCCTGGCGCAGCGCGTGCCGTCGGTGCTGCTAACGGATCTAACCCGGTCAGCATTGTGGTGCCATGCCACCGCGTTATTGGTCGCAACGGCACCATGACCGGCTACGCGGGCGGGGTCCAGCGCAAAGAGTGGCTTCTGCGCCACGAAGGCTATCTGCTGCTGTAGCTCCAGGCTTTTAGTGCTTACCTTTCCTTAAGTTAGCGGCAAAGTCCGCAGTCAATTTGTGGAATTTCAAGAAGATGCTGGCGCTTTCGCGCTTCTTGTCCTTATTGATGGTTTACCAGGCTTACGCAGGGTCAAAAAAGATGTTAAAATTGACCAATATCAATTAAGGCTTGAGCAAACCTATGATCCCGGAAAAGCGAATTATTCGACGCATTCAGTCTGGCGGTTGTGCTATCCATTGCCAGGATTGCAGCATTAGCCAGCTCTGTATTCCGTTTACCCTGAATGAGCATGAACTTGATCAGCTCGATAATATCATCGAGCGCAAGAAGCCGATTCAGAAAGGACAGACGCTGTTTAAAGCGGGTGACGAACTGAAATCGTTGTACGCTATCCGTTCTGGCACCATCAAAAGTTACACCATCACCGAGCAAGGTGATGAGCAGATCACTGGCTTCCATCTGGCGGGCGATCTGGTGGGCTTTGACGCGATCGGCACCGGCCACCACCCGAGCTTTGCTCAGGCGCTGGAAACCTCAATGGTTTGCGAAATCCCGTTTGAAACCCTTGATGACCTGTCAGGCAAAATGCCGAACCTGCGTCAGCAGATGATGCGCCTGATGAGCGGCGAGATTAAAGGCGATCAGGACATGATCCTGCTGCTGTCTAAAAAGAACGCAGAAGAACGTCTGGCCGCGTTTATTTATAACCTGTCACGTCGCTTTGCTGAGCGGGGTTTCTCCCCGCGTGAGTTCCGTCTGACCATGACCCGTGGCGATATCGGTAACTATCTCGGTCTGACCGTTGAAACCATCAGCCGTCTGCTGGGTCGTTTCCAGAAAAGCGGTATGCTGGCGGTAAAAGGGAAATACATCACCATCGAAAACGGTGAAGCACTGGCCGTGTTGGCCGGACACTCCCGCAACGTCGCTTAAACACCTCGGTTTTCTTGTTTGTCAGGTCAGTAAATTTTCGCATTTATTGATCTGGCAAAACATCCCCCCTGTTTCATTCAAGATATATAGGTTACTCTTTTAATTACAGACTGTGGTGACAGTAGTAAGGAGACCTGTATGGCAAAGTATCAAAACATGCTGGTGGCCATCGATCCTAATCAGGACGATCAACCGGCGTTACGACGAGCTGTCTATTTACACCAACGGATTGGCGGCAAGATTAAGGCGTTTTTGCCGATCTATGATTTCTCTTACGAAATGACGACCCTTCTGTCGCCAGACGAACGCACCTCGATGCGTCAGGGCGTGATCACCCAGCGTACCGCGTGGATCCGCGAGCAGGCAAAATTCTATCTCGATGCAGGCGTGCCCATTGATATCAAAGTGGTGTGGCATAACCGGCCTTTTGAAGCCATCATCCAGGAAGTGGTGAGCGGTGAACACGATCTGCTGCTGAAGATGGCCCACCAGCACGACAAGCTGGAAGCGGTGATCTTTACTCCAACCGACTGGCATTTGCTGCGCAAATGTCCGTGCCCGGTGTGGATGGTGAAAGACCAGCCGTGGCCTGAAGGCGGTAAAGCGGTGGTGGCGGTTAACCTCGCCAGCGAAGAGAACTACCACAACGCTCTGAACGAAAAACTGGTCAAAGAGACGATTCATCTTGCCGATCAGGTCAACCATACCGAAGTCCACCTGGTAGGTGCCTACCCGATTACCCCGATTAATATTGCTATCGAACTGCCAGAATTTGACCCCAGCGTCTATAACGACGCGATCCGCGGCCAGCATTTAATTGCCATGAAAGCGCTGCGGCAGAAATTTTCTATTGATGAGAAGCTGACCCACGTTGAGAAAGGCCTGCCTGAAGAGGTGATCCCGGATTTAGCCGAGCATCTGCAGGCCGGGATTGTGGTGCTGGGGACGATAGGCCGTACCGGGCTTTCGGCGGCATTCCTCGGGAATACCGCGGAACAGGTGATCGACCATCTGCGCTGTGACCTGCTGGTTATCAAACCGGATCAGTATCAGACCCCGATTGAGCTGGACGATGACGACGACGATTAATCCTCAGGATGAAAAAAAACCGCCGGAAACGGCGGTTTTTTTATGCCGGTTGGCGCTAACGCACCTTACAGCGCTTTCAGAATCGCATCCACGCTGGCTTTGGCATCGCCAAACAGCATATGGGTATTCTCTTTGAAGAACAGCGGGTTTTGTACACCTGCGTAACCGGTGTTCATCGAGCGTTTAAAGACGATAACGTTCTGCGCCTTCCATACTTCCAGAACCGGCATACCGGCGATTGGGCTGTTTGGATCGTCCTGCGCTGCCGGATTGACGGTGTCGTTAGCGCCAATCACCAGCACCGTATCGGTATCGGTGAAGTCGTCATTGATTTCGTCCATTTCCAGCACGATGTCGTACGGTACTTTAGCTTCCGCCAGCAGTACGTTCATGTGGCCTGGCAGACGTCCGGCAACCGGGTGAATACCAAAGCGAACCTTAATGCCGCGCGCACGCAGTCGCTCGGTGATTTCGGCCACCGGATACTGAGCCTGCGCCACCGCCATGCCGTAGCCCGGGGTGATGATGACCGTGTGCGAGTTTTTCAGCATATCTGCGGTGTCTTCGGCGTTGATCTCGCGATGCTCACCCACCTCGTCATCACCGTTGGAAGTCTGTCCATCGGTACCAAAACCACCGGCGATCACGCTGAAGAACGAACGGTTCATCGCTTTACACATGATGTAGGAAAGGATCGCACCTGACGAACCGACCAGCGCACCGGTCACAATCAGCAGGTCGTTGCTCAGCATAAAGCCCGCCGCCGCCGCTGCCCAACCGGAGTAGGAGTTCAGCATCGACACCACCACTGGCATGTCTGCCCCGCCGATCGACGCCACCAGGTGCCAGCCGAAGGCCAGCGCGATAAGGGTCATCACCAGCAGCACCAGCACCTGCATGCCGACACTCTCAGTACGAACAAACACCACCATCAGCACAAACGAGACCACCAGCGCCGCCAGGTTCAGCTTATGACGGTTCGGCAGCATCAGCGGCTTAGAGGAGATCTTCCCGCGCAGCTTACCGAAGGCAACGATTGAACCAGTGAAGGTCACCGCACCGATAAAGATGCCGAGGAACACTTCCGTCAGATGGATATTGACCAGAATCGGCTCCATCCCCGCTTCGTGATACAGGTAGCTGTTAAAGCCAACCAGTACCGCCGCCAGGCCGACAAAGCTGTGCAGGATCGCCACCAGCTCCGGCATTTCGGTCATCTCGACACGTTTCGCCAGGCGAATACCAATCGCGCCGCCGATGATCATCGCCACCAGGATCCACGCAACGTTGCCGGTATCCGGCCCGAAAATCGTGGCCATCAGCGCAATCGCCATCCCGGCGATACCAAAGTTGTTACCCTGCTGCGACGTTTCGTGCTTTGAAAGGCCCGCCAGGCTGAAAATAAACAGGATCGCGGCAACAATGTATGCAGCTGTAACTAATCCTCCAGACATAAGTTACCCCTTATCCCTTACGAAACATTTTCAGCATACGCTGAGTCACGGTGAAGCCACCGAAGATATTGATACTGGCAATAAGTACCGCGATAAAGCTGAGGAAGCTGACCCAGCCGCCGTGACCAATCTGCAGCAACGCCCCGACCACGATGATCCCGGAGATGGCGTTGGTGACCGACATCAGCGGGGTGTGCAGCGCATGGGAGACGTTCCACACCACGTAGTAACCCACCACGCAGGAGAGCGCGAACACGGTGAAGTGACCGAGGAACTCTTTCGGTGCGACGTCAGCCAGCCAGCCGAACAGAATGATAGCGAGGGCCATAAACGCAAATTTGCGCCACGGCGACGCCGGTTTTGCCGGCTCTTTGGCGATCGGTGCCGCTTTAGCGGCCGCCTGCGGCTGCGCAGAAACCTGAATCGGCGGCGCAGGCCAGGTGATTTCACCGTCACGCACAACCGTTACGCCGCGCACGACCACGTCGTCAAAATCAACGTTAACGTTGCCGTCTTTCTCTTTGCAGAGCAGCTTCAGCAGGTTGACGAGGTTGGTGCCGTAGAGCTGGGACGACTGGGTAGGCAGGCGGCCTGGAAGGTCGGTATAACCGATCACTTTTACGCCATTGGCCGTGGTGGTGACCACGCCCGGAACGGTGTATTCGCAGTTGCCGCCGTTTTGCGAGGCCAGGTCGACGATCACGCTGCCGGCCTTCATTGAATCGACCATTTCACGGGTAATCAGCTTCGGTGCCGGTTTACCTGGGATCAGCGCCGTGGTGACAATAATGTCCACCTCTTTCGCCTGGGCGGCGAACAGCGCCATCTCGGCTTTAATAAACGCCTCGGACATCACTTTCGCGTAGCCGTCGCCGCTACCGGCCTCTTCTTTAAAGTCCAGTTCCAGGAACTCGGCGCCCATACTCTGCACCTGTTCTTTTACTTCCGGACGGGTGTCAAAGGCACGGACGATAGCGCCCAGGCTGTTTGCCGCCCCGATGGCCGCAAGACCGGCAACGCCAGCGCCGATGACCATCACCTTGGCCGGTGGCACTTTGCCCGCAGCGGTGATCTGCCCGGTAAAGAAGCGGCCAAACTCGTGGGCGGCTTCAACGATGGCACGGTAGCCTGCGATGTTGGCCATCGAGCTCAGGGCATCCAGCGACTGCGCGCGCGAAATACGCGGCACGGAATCCATTGCCATCACGGTGACGCCACGCGCCGCCAGCTTCTCCATCAGCGCCGGGTTTTGCGCCGGCCAGATAAAGCTCACCAGCGTGGTGCCCGGATTCAGCAATGAAATTTCGCTCTCTTCCGGTGCGTTCACCTTCAGAATAATGGCTGACTGCCAGACTTCAGTGCCGTCAACAATCTCAGCACCTGCCTGAATAAACGCCTCGTCATCGAAGCTTGCCAGCTTGCCTGCGCCGCTTTCAACCGCGACGGTAAAACCCAGTTTCAGCAGTTGCTCCACCGTTTTCGGTGTTGCCGCTACGCGGGTTTCATTGGCAAACCGTTCTCTTGGTACCCCAATACGCATAGTAATCCCTTCCATCGGTTTTTGATGATGGTTTGTCGAACATTCATTACGGTTATACGACAACGGTCAGAAGTGTTAACCCGTGACTAACGCATATCCGCAGAAAATAAAACAGTAACAAACTTTCTATAACCTACTGAAAATGACGCTTGTGATCCACCGCAAGAAAACACTATTTCTGCATTTATCTGTCAAAAATAAGCGATCGGCGTCTCTGACAGGCATATTTCCCTTTATTTCGCCGCCAGGGCCGATATTTAGCTTAGACGAAGCGGCAAAAACACGATATAGCGCCAGCGCAGAACAACTTATTAACATTAAATTAACTTGTGAAAGTCATATGCTTTATTAGTTTTTCTGGTCAAACGCGTGTTTTTTCAACATATCACTAAATGTTATACAAATTGGATGCTTACTCCGCATATGCAGCAAAAAATGCCGCAGACAGCAGCGGGTGTTAAATGCCATAATCGGCCACGTTTTAAAACTAACAACTCCACCAGTACCTGGTTTGCGTAAGGCGAAGGATTATTTTTATGAAGCTTAAGAACACTCTCCTGGCGTCCGCACTCCTTGCTGCGACCGCCCTGTCCGCCAGTGCAGCGACAGAGTTAACGCCGGAGCAAGCGTCAGCGTTGAAACCCTACGATCGTGTCGCCATCGTTGGCCGTTTTAACGCCATTGGCGACGCGGTAGATGCCGCATCAAAACGCGCCGATAAAGAAGGTGCTGCCTCATTTTACGTTGTCGACTCAGCTGATTATGGCAACAGCGGCAACCAGCGTGTGATCGTGGCACTGTATAAAGACAATGCCGAGAAAGCCGACGTGCAGAAAAACCGCGTCATTAATGGCGTGATGGAGCTGCCAAAAGACCAGGCCGTTCTGCTTGAGCCGTACGACACCGTCACCATTCAGGGTTTTTACCGCAGCCAGCCGGAAGTGAACGACGCTATCACTAAAGCCGCGAAGGCCAAAGATGCGGACTCCTTCTACATCGTTCGTCAGATCGATGCCAACCAGGGCGGCAACCAGCGTATTACCGCGTACCTGTATAAAGCAGACGCCAAAAAACGCGTGGTGCAGAGCCCGGATGTGATCCCTGCCGACTCCGATGCGGGCCGGGCGGCGATCGCCAAAGGCGGCGAAGAAGCGAAGAAAGTTGAAATTCCAGGCGTAGCCACCAGCGCGGCGCCAGGCGCCTCCGCTGCTGGCGTGGGCCGCTTCTTCGAAACCCAAACCACCAAAGGCGGTCGTTACAGTGTAACGCTGGCCGATGGCACCAAAATTGAAGAGCTGAATAACGCCACGGCAGCACAGATGGTGCCGTTCGACAGCATCAAGTTTACCGGCAACTACGCCAACATGACCGAAGTCTCCCACCAGGTGGCGAAGCGTGCAGCGAAGAAAGGGGCCAAGTATTACCACATCACCCGCCAGTGGCAGGAACGTGGCAATAACATGACCATCAGTGCCGATCTGTACAAATAAGTAAACTGTTTCACAAGGGCGGCGCAATGCCGCCCTTTTTTTTGATTTTTCCCGCTAATTCAGCCCTTCCTCATTGCATGCCTTCATCACACTCCGTAAAATCCCGCGCCTTAGTGTTATTCACCATTTTTATGCGCTTCGGCGAAATAATTATGCTGGATCTGATTCTTTCTTAACAGGAAGCCAATGGAAAAGAAACTTGGCCTGAGCGCTTTAACTGCGCTGGTTTTAAGCTCGATGCTCGGTGCGGGGGTATTCAGTCTGCCGCAGAATATGGCCGCCATTGCCAGCCCCTCAGCGCTGCTGATTGGCTGGGCGATTACCGGCGTGGGGATCCTGCTGCTGGCCTTCGCCATGCTGCTGCTGACACGTATTCGCCCTGACCTCGACGGCGGGATTTTCACCTACGCTCGCGAAGGCTTTGGTGAACTGATTGGCTTCTGTTCCGCATGGGGTTACTGGCTGTGCGCGGTCATTGCCAACGTCTCTTATCTGGTGATTGTCTTCTCTGCCCTGAGTTTCTTTACCGATACGCCGGAACTGCGCCTGTTTGGCGATGGCAACACCTGGCAATCGATCGTCGGATCGTCCTTTTTGCTATGGTTTGTTCACGCCCTGGTGCTGCGCGGGGTACAGACCGCTGCGGGGATCAACCTGGTCGCCACGCTGGCGAAGCTGGTGCCGCTGGGGCTGTTTATCGTGCTGGCATTTATCGCCTTTCGTCTTGATGTGTTTAGCCTGGATTTCTCCGGCGTGGCGCTGGGCGTCCCAGTCTGGGAGCAGGTCAAAAACACGATGCTGATCACCCTGTGGGTGTTTATCGGGGTTGAAGGCGCTGTGGTGGTGTCGGCCCGCGCACGTAATAAACACGACGTGGGCCGCGCCACGCTGCTGGCGGTACTGGCGGCGCTGGGCGTCTATCTGCTGGTCACTCTGCTGTCGCTGGGCGTGGTGGCGCGTCCTGAGCTTGCCGAGATGCGTAACCCCTCGATGGCGGGCCTGATGGTCAAAATGATGGGGTCCTGGGGTGAGGTGGTGATCGCCGCCGGGCTGATCGTCTCCGTCTGCGGGGCCTACCTGAGCTGGACGATTATGGCGGCGGAAGTGCCGTTCCTCGCCGCAACTCATAAAGCGTTCCCGCGACTGTTTGCCCGGCAGAACAAGAACAACGCGCCGTCAGCGTCCCTGTGGTTAACCAACATCAGTGTGCAGATTTGTCTGGTGCTGATCTGGCTCACAGGTTCAGACTATAACACCTTGTTAACCATCGCCTCTGAGATGATTCTGGTACCCTATTTCCTGGTGGGCGCTTATTTGTTAAAAATTGCCACCCGCCCGATGCACACTGTGGTAGGAATGGGAGCGTGTATTTACGGATTATGGCTGCTGTATGCTTCCGGGCCGCTGCATCTGCTGCTCTCGGTCGTGCTTTATGCTCCGGGGTTGCTGGTGTTTATGTACGCCCGCCGCACCCACCAGCTGCAGCATGCGCTGAAGCGCCGTGAAATGGCGCTGATTGGTTTGTTACTGGTTGCCGCATTACCGGCAACGTGGATGTTGATGGGATAAGCACGCTGTCCCGTCGCGAACGGATAAGGAGTACACGATGGGACACAAACAACCGCTGCCAATTCTGATTACCGGCGGAGGCCGTCGAATCGGCCTCGCCCTCGCGCATCACTTTCTGAATCTTCATCAGCCCGTGATCGTCAGCTATCGCACGGAATACCCGGCAATTACTACTCTGCGTGACGCGGGCGCAGTCTGTATTCAGGCCGATTTCTCGACTGACGACGGGATCCTGGCGTTTGCCGGGCAGGTTAAAAACGAAACCCCGGGCCTGCGCGCCATTATTCATAATGCCAGCGCGTGGATGCCCGAAAAACCGGACACCCCGCTCAGCGACACGCTGGCCGGCATGCTGCAGATCCACGTTCATGCCCCCTACTTACTCAACCACGCCCTGGCGGAGTTGCTGTGCGGCCACGGGCATGCGGCCGGCGACATTATCCATTTCACCGACTATGTTGTTGAGCGCGGCAGCGACAAGCATATTGCCTATGCCGCCAGCAAAGCGGCGCTGGATAATATGACCCGCTCGTTTGCCCGCAAGCTGGCACCGGAGGTCAAGGTGAATGCCATCGCCCCGTCGTTAATTCTGTTCAACGAGCATGACGATGCCGACTATCGCCAGCAGGCGTTGAATAAATCGCTGATGAAAATCGCGCCTGGCGAAAAAGAGGTGATTGATTTGATCGACTATATTTTCAGCAGCTGCTATGTCACCGGACGGTCGTTTGGCGTCGACGGCGGACGGCCGTTGCGTTAGTGAAAACGGCTCCAGCAGAAAATTAACACCCAGGCGCTGAGGCTCCAGCACACCACCGCCCCGCCCAGCGCCAGGGGCAGACGCATAAATCCGGTGAAGTACCACAGCGAAAGCAGATAGAGAAAGTACGGAATAATTGACCACATGCCGAACACGATGGTGGTGCGCAGCGCCTCGATTCCGCGCTCTGAGGCGACAATATAGTGGGCGATCAGCGCGAAGGTCGGGAACAGCGGAATGAGTCCGGCAATATAGTAATTTTTGGTTTTGGCGAGAACGCCGATCAATACCACCACCAGCGCGCCGATTGCCGCTTTTATCAACAACCCCATTCCTTTTCCCTTTCAAAAACACCCACAATGTTCGGCAGCATAACGGAACCGCAACAATTTGCGAATGATTAATGGAACGTTAAGGTTGCGCGGTGTATGTTGGCCTTTTTCGCAGATCAGACGGCGTATGAACAAGATCGTATATGTTGAAGATGAACCCGAAGTCGGCCAGCTGATTGCTGCGTATCTGGGTAAACATGATATGGATGTCATCGTCGAACCGCGCGGTGACCGCGCGGAAGACGTGGTGGCGCGGGAGAAACCCGACCTGGTGCTGCTGGATATCATGCTGCCCGGCAAAGACGGTATGACGTTATGCCGGGATCTGCGCGCCCACTGGAATGGGCCAATTGTGCTGCTGACCTCCCTCGACAGCGACATGAACCATATCCTGTCACTGGAGATGGGCGCCAACGATTATATCCTGAAGACCACCCCACCTGCGGTCCTGCTGGCGCGCCTGCGCCTGCATCTGCGCCAGCACGTGGCGGCCACCGGCGACAACCCGGTCCCGACATTAACCCCGCATAAAGCGCTGCGCTTTGGCACCTTGTCTATCGACCCGGTGAATCGCCAGGTCCTGCTCTCCGGGGAGCAGGTGGCGCTCTCGACCGCCGATTTCGACCTGCTGTGGGAGCTGGCAACGCACGCCGGGCAGATCATGGACCGCGATGCGCTGCTGAAAAACCTGCGCGGCGTCAGCTATGACGGGATGGATCGCAGCGTGGATGTGGCAATATCGCGCCTGCGCAAGAAGCTGCTGGACAGCGCGACCGAACCCTTTCGCATTAAAACCGTGCGTAACAAAGGCTACCTCTTCGCCCCGCACGCCTGGGACATCTGAATCTTTAGCCGGGTACCGTCATGAAAAAGCTGTTTGTGCAGTTTTACCTGCTGCTGTTTGTCTGCTTCCTGGTGATGACCATGCTGGTCGGGCTGGTCTATAAATTCACTGCCGAGCGCGCGGGCCGCCAGTCGCTGGATGATTTGATGAAGAGTTCCCTCTATCTGATGCGCAGCGAACTGCGGGAGATCCCACCCCACGACTGGGCGCGCACGTTAAAAGAGCTGGACCTGAACCTGTCGTTTGAGTTGCGCATCGAGCCGCTGAAGAAATACGTCCTGGATCCGTCCACGATGCAGCGTCTTCGCGGCGGCGACATTGTGGCGCTTGACGAACAGTACACCTTTATCCAGCGCATCCCGCGCAGTAACTATGTGCTGGCGGTGGGCCCGGTACCTTATCTCTATTTCCTGCATCAGATGCGCCTGCTGGATATCGCCCTGTTGGCCTTTATCGCCATCTCGCTGGCCTTCCCGGTGTTTATCTGGATGCGCCCCCACTGGCAGGACATTCTCCGTCTCGAGGCCGCCGCCCAGCGCTTTGGGGACGGGCATCTGACAGAGCGGATTCATTTTGACAGCGCCTCCAGCTTTGAGCGTCTCGGCGTGGCCTTTAACCAGATGGCCGATAATATCAACGCTCTGATTGCCAGTAAGAAACAGCTGATTGACGGTATCGCCCATGAGCTGCGCACCCCGCTGGTGCGGCTACGCTACCGGCTGGAGATGAGCGAAAACCTGACGCCTGCTGAGTCGCAGGCGCTCAACCGCGATATCAGCCAGCTCGAAGCGCTGATCGAGGAGCTGCTGACCTACGCCCGTCTCGACCGCCCGCAGAATGAGTTAAAGCTCAGCACCCAGGATCTTCCCGCCTGGCTACACAGCTATGTGGAGGACGTGCAGAGCGTCAACCCGCAGCGCACGCTTCAGGTCAACAGCACGAGTGGTGACTACGGTGCGCTGGATATGCGCCTGATGGAGCGCGCGGTGGATAATCTGGTCAATAACGCCCTGCGCTACAGCGACCACCAGCTGCGCATTTCCCTGCACCTGAACGGCAATCGCGCCAGCCTGTGGGTGGAAGATGATGGCCCCGGCAGTGCCCCCGATGCCCGCCAGCGCGTGTTTGAA
>NZ_JBOGBT010000050.1:0-14555 GCF_051656365.1 Silvania sp.
TAGCGGCCGTTTTCATCGGTCAGGATGCGGCGACGCAGGTTGTATTCGCTCTGGGACTGATCAAAGAACGAGTAGCCGCCAAGGGTGTTGGCGTGCCAGATATCCACAATCGCGCCCGCCACCGGCTTGCCGTTCAGGTCGGTGACCTGGCCCTGCAGCCACATGGTTTCTGCCTGCTCACTGCCGTCGTCCATGCGGGCAAAGCTCTGACTCAGCGGGGCGTTGGCCACGTACAGTGGCCCTTCGATGGTGCGCGGGGTGCCCACTTCCTCACCAGATGCGGCCTCTTTCTCATCAGCGCGCATATCCAGATAGTGTTCCAGGCCCAGACCGGCGGCCAGCAGCGCCGCTTCCTGGCGTCCGCCCAGCTCGTTAAGGTAGTTCACCGCGACCCAGAACTCTTCGTCAGTAATATCGAACTGCTTGATGGTCTTGCACACATCGCTCAGCAGCTGATGCATGATGTTTTTAAAACGGTCATTCCCACCGGTGGAATTTAAGCCGCTGCTGATGGCCAGTAAGGTGTCCAGCTCGGTTTGATGTACAGGGTTCTGTGACATTGCTTATTCCTCTTTGTAGGGTACGTTTTTGTAATTATTTCGACGACGTTTGTTCGGTATAGATAGACGACGGATGCGCGCACAGCGGCTGCACGCTGATTTCCATCCACGGGTACAGCGGCAGCGCGGTCAGGATCTCGTGCAGCTCCTGGTTGTCCGCCACGTCAAAAATACTGACGTTGGCGTACTGGCCGACCACGCGCCAGATGTGCGGCCATTTCCCCTCGCGCTGTAAACGCTGGGAGTAGGCTTTTTCTTTGGCTTTAACCTCTTCAACCTGCTCTTTGGGCAGGGACGACGGGATGTTGACCGTCATTTCCACTTTAAACAGCATCGCGTTCTCCTTTATTTTCGTGCGTAGTAACGCAGCTTCTCTTCATCGATATCGACGCCCAGGCCCGGCCCCTGCGGTAACGTCACCTGTCCGTGGCTGAAATCGAGCGGACGGACCACGATGTCATCCTTCAGCAGCAGCGGGCCGAACATCTCGGTGCCCCACTGCATCCTGACCGTCGACCAGGCATGTAACGATGCGACGCTACCCAGCGTGCCTTCCAGCATGGTGCCGCCGTACAGCGCCACGCCCGCCGCCTGCGCCACCTGTGCCAGCTTAAGCGCCTGCACCGGACCGCCCGCTTTTGCAATCTTCAGGGCATACGCGCCGGTAAAGCCGCCGCTCGCCAGGGCATAGCCGTCATGGCTGGTCGCCACCGCTTCGTCGGCCAGAATCGGCACCGCAAAGCGCTGGCTCAGGGCGATTAACCCCCGTTGATCCCACAGCGGGATCGGCTGCTCCACCAGGTCGATACCGCCATCCTGCAGCTGCGTCATCCCTTTGATGGCGGTGGTGAGATCCCACGCCTGGTTGACGTCCACGCGGATGCTGACCTCATCCCCCAGCGCGGCCTTGATCGCCAGCGCGTGGCGGATATCAACATCCAGCCCGCGTGCGCCAATCTTCAGCTTGAAGGTGTCGTGCCGCCCTTCTGCCAGCAGGCGTTGACCCTCTTCGATGTCTTTCTGGGTATCGCCGCTCGCCAGGGTCCACAGCACCGGCAGCCGTGTGGTGAGCGCCCCGCCGAGCAGCGAGCTGACCGGCAGGCCCAGCGCCTTGCCCTGGGCATCGAGAAACGCGGTTTCCAGGGCGGATTTAGCAAAGGTGTTGCCCTTCACGTGGGCATTCATTTTGTCAGCCAGCGCCGCCGGGCCGCTGAACGTCTGGCCGCACAGCAGCGGGGCCAGATAGGTCTCAATCGCGGATTTGATCGCCTCCGGGCTTTCTGCGCCATAGCTCAGGCCGCCGATGGTGGTGGCTTCGCCCCAGCCGGTGATGCCGTTGGCGCACTGCATTCTGACGATCGTCAGCGTCTGGCAGCCCATGGTGGCCATCGACAGCTTGTGCGGGCGGATGGTCGGGATATCCACCAGCCAGCAGGCCAGGGATTCAATGGTGATACTCATGTCGCAGCTCCTGCGGTTAAAAAGGTCAGCACCTGCTGGTTAAACGCCGCCGGGCAGGCGACGTTCGACAGGTGCGATGCGGGTAAGGTCACGCAGCGGGTCTGCTTTGCCTGGGCGGCGAGCCACTCGCCGTCGTTGACCGTGGTCACCGGATCGTCTTCCCCGGCGATGACCAGCATCGGGCGCAGCATCGCCGCTACGTCCGGGCGCAAATCTGCAACGGCCAGCGCTTCGCAGCAGACGGCATAGCCCTCCTTCGGGGTATCGGCCAGGCCATCCACCAGCAGCTTGACCACGCCGGGGTTGCTCTCGCGGTACGCCGGGGTAAACCAGCGATCCGCCGCGCCGCTGGCGACCGGGCCCATCCCCTGCTGACGCACGGTGGCGGCACGCTGCAGCCAGCCTTTGGCTTCGCCGATTTTCGCCGCGGTATTGGCGACTACGATGCGCGAAAAACGCGACGGCGCGTGGCGATTGAGCCACAGGCCGGTCATTCCGCCGAGCGAGATGCCGCAGAAGACGGCGCGTTCCACGTCCAGATGATCGAGCAGGGCAATCACGTCCTGCCCCAGGGTGTCGAGGGTGATGCCCCCTTCTGCCAGCGGAGAGCGACCGTGACCGCGGGTGTTGTAGCGCAGCACGCGGAAGTGGCGGGTGAAGTCGGCCATCTGCGCCTGCCACATCTGCCAGGTGGTGCCCAGCGAGTTGGAGAGCACCAACAGCGGCGCGTCCTGTGGGCCATCGAGGCGATATTCCAGATCCATCACGCCTCCTCGGTTTCAGCATTAAAGGCAAAGGTCAGCGCCACCGGGGTAACCGACTGCAGGTACCCGGGCGTCACGTCGCCAAACAGCTCCCGCACCAGGATGCCGTCCGCGGTGATATCCATTACCGCCATGTCGGTATAGATGCGGTCGATGCAGGCCATGCCGGTCAGCGGATAGGTACAGGTTTTGACGATTTTGCACTCGCCCTGGCGGGTCAGATGTTCGGTCATCACATACACGCGCTTCGCACCAATCGCCAGGTCCATCGCCCCGCCAACTGCCGGAATGGAGGAAGGTTCCCCGGTGCTCCAGTTTGCCAGGTCGCCATGCTCGGAAACCTGATACGCCCCCAGCACGCAGATATCCAGGTGACCGCCGCGCATCATGGTGAACGAGTCCCCGTGATGGAAATAACACCCGCCGTCGAGCAGGGTCACCGGTTGCTTGCCCGCATTGATCAGCTCCGGATCTTCGCAACCCGGCGCAGGCGCAGGCCCCATCCCGAGAATGCCGTTTTCGCTGTGCAGGAAAATCTCGCGATCGGCGGGCAGATAGTTGGCAATCCGGGTCGGCAGGCCGATCCCGAGGTTCACGTACGCCCCTTCCGGGATGTCGCGGGCAATGCGCTCGGCCAGCTGCTGATGAGTCAATTTATTCACGTAATCTCCTTAGGCCGTCTGGGTCTGGCGCGCGATCGCCACCGGGACGATGCGCTGGACAAAAATCCCCGGTGTGACCACCGCTTCCGGGTCGAGCTCGCCTAACGGTACGATCTCGCTCACCTGGGCGATGGTGCAGTTGGCGGCGGTGGCCATAATCGGCCCGAAGTTACGCCCGGTTTTGTCGTAAATCAGGTTGCCCCAGCGGTCGGCCTTCAGGGCTTTGATCAGCGCAAAGTCGGCCTTCAGCGGGGTTTCAAAGACATAATCTTTGCCGTCGATATGGCGCGTCTCTTTGCCTGCCGCCAGCGCGGTGCCAAACCCGGTGGGGGTGAAGATCCCGCCGAGCCCGGCACCACCGGCCTGAATGCGGGCCGCCAGGTTGCCCTGCGGCACCAGCTCCAGCTCCACTTCCCCGCGACGATAGAGATCGTCAAACACCCAGGAGTCGGTCTGGCGCGGGAAAGAGCAGATCACTTTTTTCACGCAACCGGCCTTAAGCAGCGCCGCCAGGCCGTAGTCGCCGTTCCCGGCGTTGTTGCTGATAAGCGTCAGGTTGCGCGGTCTGCGGCGGATCAGGGCGTCGAGCAGTTCGGCGGGCTGGCCGGCCGGGCCGAAGCCGCCCACCATCACGATGGCACCGTCAAAAATGTCGGCTATCGCGCCGTCGATGGCGGCAATCCTTTTATCAATCATGGTGCTACCTCATTTTTGTTCTTGTCAGACGGCAGGCTGCGCAGCGCAATCCATGCCAGCAATGCATAGCCCATCAGCAGCAGGGAGACCGGCCAGGACGCGTCGAAGTACATCAGCATCGCCACCGCCAGCATTGGCCCCAGTCCGCCGGAGAAGATCGAACCCACTTCATGCCCCAACGCCAGGCCGGAGTAGCGCACCCGCACCGGGAACAGATCGCTCATGATGCACGGCTGAGTGCCAATCATCGCCCCGTGGCAGAACGGCAGGCCCAGCAGCATCGCCAGCATGATCCAGCCGTAGTCGCCGGTGGAGAGCAGCCAGAAGAACGGGAACGCCATCACCAGCAGACCGATCACACCGATGTAGTAGACCGGCTTCAGGCCGATGCGATCCGACAGCGCGCCCCAGAACAGAATCGAGAAGAACTCCACCAGCATCGCCAGGGTGACGGCGCTGATGATCTCCCCGGTGCTGATGCCAATGTGTTTGGCGTAGACCACCGAGAAGGTGAAGAAGATGTACGACGCCCCGTTCTCCGGCAGGCGCAGGGCGATGGCCTGCAGCAGCGCTTTCGGGTGCTCGCGGATAATCACCATCAGCGGGATCTTCTCATGTTTGTCTTCCGGTTTGGCCTGGCTAAAAGCCTTGCTCTCGCGGATGTTTTTGCGGATGTAGACCCCGACCAGGAAGATCACGATGCTAAGCAGAAACGGTACGCGCCAGCCCCAGCTCATCAGGTCCTCTTCCGGCAGCTTCTGCACCAGATAAAAGGCGAAGGCGGATAACACAAATCCACCCGAGACGCCCATCTGGCTCCAGGCGGTATAGAATCCGCGACGGGATGCCGGGGCGTTCTCGCTCAGCATCAACACCCCGCCGCCCCACTCCCCGCCGGATGCGACGCCCTGTAAAAAGCGCAGGGTGATCAGTGAAATCGGTGCGAGGATGCCTATCTGCGAATAGACCGGCAGCAGGCCGATGACAAAGGTGGTGGCCCCCATTAGGGTCAGGGTCATGATCAGCGTCATCTTGCGGCTGTAGCGATCCCCGATATGACCGAAGACGATCCCGCCTAGCGGACGCGCCAGAAAGCCCACCGCAAAGCCGGAAAATGCCAGCAGCGTGCCCTGCATCGGGTCGCCGCCCACCGGGAAGAACAGCGGGCCAAACACCAGCGCCGCCGCGGTGCCGTACAGGAAAAAGTCGTACCACTCCAGGGCATTGCCCAGCACCGAGGCGAACACCAGCTTGCGCATCTGCCCGGCATCCTGGGGAACCACCGCCGGGGCGACGGTATTTTCAGTCACGACATTGCTCATCCGCGTTACCTTTTATTGTTGGTTTTACGCTTGTACGTCATGCCCGACGGCATGGTAGCGACGGTTGAAGTAGACCAGCCCACGCGGCGCTTCGCTGATACGCACCGCCTGCACCTGGCAGTAAAAAACAGAGTGGCTGCCCACTTCGTGGCAAGTGTCGATCACGCAGTCGAAGCTGGCGACCGACGAGCTCAGCACCGGCGCACCGCTGGCCAGCACCTGCCAGGAGTCGTAGCCAAAACGCTCCTCGGAGCGCAGGCTGGCGTTGGCAAACACCCCGGAGAGATCCTGGTGATCGCTGGAGAGTACGTTGACGCACAGGGTGCCGTTCTGTTTGAAGTGTTCGTTGGCAAAGGAGTTGCGGTTCATACAGACCAGCAGCGTAGGCGGTGAGTCCGTGACGCTGCAGACGGCAGAGGCGGTAAAGCCAAATTTGCCCGCCGGGCCGTCTGTTGTGATAACAGAGACCGCACTCCCCAGCTGCGCCATTGCATTACGAAATTCGGTTTGCAGTGTCATAAGGTATTCCTCACAGATCGATGACTAAACGCGCGCTTTTCGCACGGGAACAACACAACAAAATCTGGTCGCCGTCGGCTTTCTCTTCATCGGTGAGATAGCTGTCGCGGTGATCCGGCTCGCCTTCCAGCACGTCGGTCAGGCAGCTGCCGCAGATCCCCTGCTTGCAGGAGACGCACACCTTCAGTCCGGCCAGCGCCAGGGCTTCGACGATGCTCTGGTTCTCCAGGACCTGCACGGTGATGCCGCTGGTGGCAGCAACCACTTCAAAGGCTGCGCCGCCGGTCTGCACCTCGGCGCTGAAGCACTCCTGATGCACCTGTTCCGGGCGATAGCCGTGGCGGGTCGCCTCGTCCACAATCGCCTCCATCAGGCGCGTCGGGCCGCAGGTGTAGACGTGGGTATTAGCCGGGACGTCGCTCAATACCGCCGCCAGGTTCAGCCGCCGGGCGTCGCTGAAGTGCATCTGCACGCGGTCGGCATACGGCGACTGCTCCAGCTGGGGTATAAACGCCGCCTGGGTGCGGGACCGGGCACAGTAGTGCAGGCTGAACGACCGCCCGGCGGCGTGCAGCTCGGCGGCCATCGCCAGCATCGGGGTGATGCCAATCCCGCCGCCAATCAGCAGGCTGTGGCTGGCCTCTTCATTCAGCGCAAAAAGGTTGCGCGGATCGCTGACCTGAATCCGATCCCCAACGTTCAGAGCGTGGGCCGCCAGCGAGCCGCCCTGGGACTGAGCGTCTTTCAGGATGCCGAGCTGGTAGTGCTGACGATTTTTTGGGTCGCCGCACAGGGAATACGGACGCACCAGGTCTTCTGTCAGATGCAGATCGATATGCGCCCCGGCGCTAAAGGTCGGCAGCTCGATACCGTCAGAATGCGCCAGCGTCAGCAGGACCACCTCGCCCTGCAACTCTCGCCTGATAACCTGTAATGTCAGCATGTTGACTCCTTAACGCATAAACAGACCGCCGTTGATGTCCCAGGTCGCCCCGGTGACAAACGACGCCTGCTCAGATGCCAGCAAGGCCACGGCCTGTGCGACAAATTCGGCTTCACCTAACTGGCCCACCGGGATCATCTGCAGCAGCCCGGCCATCTTCTCTTTCGGCACCAGGGCGTGAACCATCGGCAGGTCCAGCGGGCCGGGGGCAATGGCATTGACCGTCACGCCGGATTGACTCAGCTCGCGGGCAAACACTTTGGTCAGGGTCAGGATCCCGCCCTTCGAGGCCGCGTAGTGCGCCCCGGAGGCGGTGCCGCCGTTCTGCCCGGCTAATGAGGCCAGGTTGACGATCCGGCCATAGCCTTTAGTTGCGAAATAACGCCCCATGGTCTGACAGCCGACAAAGGTGCCGCGCAGGTTGGTGGCGATCACCCGGTCGAACTCCTCCACCGGGATGTCCATTACCGGCGTCGCCAGGGTTAGCGCGGCGTTATTCACCAGCACTTCCAGGCTACCGAAGCGTTCAATGGTGGCCTCCAGCGCGCGGGCAAAATCCTGCGGCTGGCAAATATCCAGCCCCAGCGCCAGCACTTTGCCCTGGCCGTCATCCAGACGGTCGGCGGCTTCCCGGGCGCGATTAACATCAACATCGGTCAGCACCACCTGGAACCCCTGCTCCAGCAGGTGGGTGGCGATAACGTTGCCCAGCCCGGCGGCTGCGCCGGTGACTAATACGGTTTGAGTCATGGACGGCTCCTCAGAGGATGTAGCCGATGCTGTGCAGCACATCGTCGCTGTTGACCAGACGGATCACCTTTTGCGCGATCAGCCACTTGCCGTCCTGCGGCAACAGGTGCCAGGTGATGTCCGCCGCGTAGTGGCGGCTGTGCCCTTTGCGGTGCTCCCACAGGGACTGCGCCCCGCGCACCACGATCCGATCCTCGCCGGACTCCAGCAGGCGGAAGCGCGACAGGGTGCGCAGCGTTCTGGCTCGCGGCGTGGTGGAGATGGATTCGCCGCTGTACAGACGTTTCACCCGGCGCTCGCGCATGTGGTGATCGTCGCAGGCGTAGTTAAGGGTGTTTTTAAAATCGGTCTCGTTCGGGTCGATCGGCACTACGTACAGGCCGTCGTGCTGCCACAGATCCAGCCAGGCGTTGAACTCGCCCTGGTCCAGCAGATCGCCTTCGAGGTTAATTACGGACATGGCCGCAAACAGTGCAGAATCTGGGGTCATCATTGTTCCGTCTCCGTCATTAACTTTTTCCACTGTTGGTAGGCTGCACGCATCCCGGTTTCGGCGCTGACGTCGCTGCGCAGGCCATCATCGGTGCGGTACTCTCCGGCCAGACCGCGGTTGAGCATGATCCACAGGTCATCCCCGGCGGTGGCCCCGCGCTGAACGCGCTCCCAGGCTTCTGAGTCGTCCGGGGTGCCAAAGCCCATCGGGCCCTGGAAGTGCTCGTGCAGACGCAGGCGCGCCTGGTTGGCAATCTCCGGCCCGCCGTCCATGGTGATCACCGCGTGGTGGATTTCGGTTTCCATTACTGAGACCGGCTGCAGGACGCGGAAGAAGGCCATCGAGCAGGCGATGTTCGGGAACAGGTTGAGGTTAAAACCGGAGCCGCCCACCGCGCGCACGATGCGTCGCACCTGCTGTTCGTCATGCTCTTTACGCAGTTCATCCGCCAGCTCGACAAAGCGTTCCGGGATCGGTGCATCGAGGTTGGCGTCCAGATCCACCAGCTCGGGGATCATCACCATCACGCTGTGGCCGTTGCCGAGATCTTCTACGTAGCCGCTGCCGTCAACGAAATTGAGCATCTCTTCGGTCTGCTTATCGACCGAGCTGAGGAAGGAGCGGTGCACCACCGGGAAGTGATAGCCGTCGGTGGTGTTCTCGAGCTGGATTTTCCAGTTGCCCGGGAAGCGGAAGCGGTGCGCAGGCCCGGTCTTAATCGGGTAGCCCGCGCCCTGCTTCATAAACAGATCCATCCATTTTTTGGCTGCACCGAGGAAATCCTCCAGCGGTTCGATCTGCTCGTTAAAGGTGGCGAAGACCATTCCGGCGTACTCTTCGGTACGCAGCGACACCAGACCCAGCTCGTTTTTCTCCAGCTGATCGGCGTAGCTCTCCGGGTGCGGGACGCCGCGCAGGCTGCCGTCCAGCGCGTAACCCCAGCCGTGATACGGGCAGACGAAGCTATTGGTTTTGCCGCTGCGGTGTTCACACACCGTGGCCGCGCGGTGGCGGCAGCGGTTCAGCAGGGTATGGATCGTGCCTTTGCGATCGCGGACCACGATCACCGGCTGGGTGCCGATCTCGGTGGTTTTAAAGCTGCCGGTGTCCGGGATTTCGCTGACGTGCGCGACCCAGACCCAGGTTTTGCTGAAAATACGATCCAGCTCGAGCTGGAACAGCGCGTCGGAGGTATAGAGCGAGGTGTGCACGCGGTCGGCCTGCACCAGCGCAGCAATCTCTTCACGCCCCGGAACCGGCTGCGCTGTGGTATCGATATTTTTGACATTGATGATGTGGTCACACTGCATGTTGTTACTCCTGCTCGTCTTCGACGGTCTGGTTTTTGTCAGGTACCGGTAACGCATCCGTCGCGTGCCAGTGGCTCACCGGTCTGCTGAACAGGTTGCGGGTGGTGAAATGGTGGATGGTCATTTCACCGGCCTCGCGACGGAAAATAATCTTGATCTCAGCCGCATTCAGATGGGCACCTCCGGCGGTAAAGGTGGAGGTTTGCAGCATCAGCCAGCGGCCGTGCAGCTCGCCATCGGCCTCGTGATACAGGGCTTCGGAGCATAAAAAGTGGGCATTCATGGCAAAGTGCGCAGGGTGACTGACATAGCCCGCCATCATCGCCACGATTGCCGCACGCCCCTGATGTTTGCCGAGCCGGGTGGCGTACGGCTCACCCAGCCCTTCCCAGCAGGCACCTTCGCTGAACAGCGCGCCAATGGCCTGCACCGTCTCCATGCTGTCCAGCCGATCGCACAGACGCATGTAGTGGCTGATGCAGACGCGGGCTGCCTGCTGATCCTCGAGCTGCTGTAAACGCAGCGCATCCTGTGGGCTCATGAGTGACTCCGTTACTGAATAATCAGTTCGCGACCGACGCGGGCTTCAATCTTGCAGTACTTCCACAGCTTGCTGCCGCTGTCGCCCACCGGGGTGGTGCGGAACAGGTTGCAGACGGCGGCCACGCTCTCAAGGGTATCGGCATCCGCCAGCACGTAGGTGGTCCACGGGGCGGTGGTCGACGGGCCAACCATCAGGCGGTCGTCGTCCATGTTGCCGATAACCCGAATCCCCGGGGTCTCGTCGATACCCTTCATCATCACCCCGAAGGCGGCCCATACCTGTTTGGCTTCTGCCGCGCTGGCATCAAAAAAGTTCTGATTGACACCGATGCAAAACAGCACGCGTGAGGTTGTTGTCTGGCTCATCTGTTACTCCTGTCGTAAAAATTACAAATAACCCGGCAGTGGTTTACCGCCGAAATAGACCGTACCGGCATTGAGGTACGAGAGGTCGCCCATGAAAGCGTGCTGGGTGATCACCATGGTGTCGCGCACGTAGCGCTGCAGCGGGCTTTTCAGGGTGATGCCGCCCATGCCGTTCAGCGCCAGCACCTGACGGGTCACCTCAGCGGCGACGCGCGTCACGTGGGTGGACGACAGGCGCAGGGCATTGATCTGCTCGCGGGCGGGTTCATCCCCGGCGAGGATGCACTGCCAGACATCGTCAATGGCGTCGTAGAACCAGGCTCGCGCCGAACGCAGATCCGCTTCACAGCGGGCAATCTGCATCTGCGCCTGCGGACGGTCCGCCAGGCACGGCGCACCGGTCACCGACTGCTGACGATGGGCAATGGCATAAATTTCGTTAAGCGACGCGCGGGCCACGCCGAGGGCCACCACCGAGAGCACCTGGGTCGCCAGCGACAGCACCGGATAGCGGTACAGCGCGCCCTCGAGGTTAAGAGCGCCACCGCGAACAAAGGTCCACTCCTGCGGGACATAGGCATCGTTAACCACCAGATCGTGGCTGCCGGTGCCCGCCAGGCCGACGGTGTTCCATACCGGGTCGATCTGCACGCTGTCGCGCGGCAGGACCGCCATTCGCGGCAGGGTTTCACCGCTTTCCGGCAGAATACCGACGCCAAACACCGAGGCCCCCATGCTGCCGCTGGCAAAGCCCCAGCGGCCAGAGACGCGGTAGCCGCCGTCTGCCAGCACCGCTTTCTGCGGTGGGAAGATGCCGCCGGCAAAGACCACGTCGGGGCCGTCGCGGTAGAGTGCTTTCAGGGTATCCGGCGGCAGCGCGCCGAGATAAAACGGGCTCATGCCGAAGCTGGCGACCCAGCCTGCGGAGCCATCCGCGGTGGCGATCTGCTCGACAAGCTCGCAGAACTGCGCCGGGGAGCACTCGTCACCGCCGTAGATTTTGGGCACCAGCGCGCGGTAAACGCCCACCTGCTTGAAACGGGTGATGATGTCGTCAGAGATGTGACGCTGTTGCTCAAAATCTGCGCTGCGGGCCGCAACGTCATTCAGCAGTGGAACGAGTTCCTCACGAACATGAACAGCAGACATAACTTCCTCCTGAAAAGCGTGTGCGGCCCGCAGCAAGACGAGTGCTGCCGCAATGAGTGGTACTCACTGAGTTAGTGTTGAGTCAGGTGAAGAAACGGGTGGTTAGTCGCGTCGTCGCCCGGTCAGCCATTCGGCGGCCTGCACCAGCAAACCGTCCTGGCCTTTGGCAGCAACCAGCTGCAGCGCCACCGGGCGACCATCAAGAGTGCCCATCGGCAGGCTCAGCGCCGGGTGGCCGCTGAGGTTGAATGGGCGCACCAGCCGGGTGAGATTCACCACGCTGAGCGGATCCTGGGCCTCGGCCAGCGTCGGCGGCAGCTCCGGTAGGGTCGCCAGCGCCAGCAGCGGGGTTTTCGCCAGCCGGGCATCGACTTCGGCGGTGAAGATCTGGCGGATATTTTCCGCCGTTTTCAGGGCGTCGGCGTCGATGCTTTCCCCGGCGCGGATACGGGCCGCCACATCGGCGGAGACCGCGCCGCTGCGCAAAAGCGGGTTGAACGCCTGCCAGTTTTCATGGCTAATCAGAGTCAGCCCGGCGCGGTGGGCATCGTTAAGCAGAGGCAGGTCAATTTGCTGCGGATGCAGGTCGAGTTGCGCCAGCGCGTTCAGCAGCAGGGAATCGATTTCAGGCGTGGCGGCCGGGATAAAGCCGATGGCAGGCAGCGCGGGCAGCGGCGCGTTCACCGGGATGGCGAGACGGGTCAGCACCTGACGCAGGACGCGGGCCCGGCGGACGAAGATCCCGACGCAGTCCAGCGAGCTATGCGCGGGCATCACCCCTTCCCGGCTCAGCGCACCAAAAGTCGGCTTCAGGCCGATCACGCCGCAACAGGCGGCGGGCATCCGCACCGAACCGCCGGTGTCGGTGCCGAGGGCGAAGTCCACCTCACCGGAAGCCACCACCGCCGCCGAACCGCTGGAGGAGCCGCCCGGGATCAGCGCCGGAAACTGTGGGTTACGCGGGGTGCCGCCCCAGGGGTTGATGCCGGTGACGCCAAACGCCAGCTCGTGCAGAGCGGTTTTGCCGGTCAGGACGCAGCACTGTTGCAACAGCGTGGCGACCACCCCGGCATGCTGTGTTGCCGCCGGGCGATCTGCCAGTGCCGGGCAGCCTGCACGGGTTGGAAAACCGGCGATATCCAGCGTGTCTTTCACTGCGAAACAAAGGTCGCCCTCACCGAAGGTAAACCGTTGTACGTAACCATTGCTCTCAGTAACTGGCTGCATCATTCACACCTTAACCAGAAAAAACGAATCATATTCGGGTAAGCAGTCTGCGCTGCGTCTTCAACCCGCGTGAAGTTAAATCAATCATGCGAGATTTAGATGAATATTCAAGTAATAATTCACGTTAATTTTACCAAACGGTAACACTGAAACATTTTAATAACATTCGTGAAAAGTGATTCAGGACGATGAAAAATAACAATAAAATTTCCGCGGGAATGAAAAAAAAGCCGCCCTGACGATTGGGGCGGCTTTAAATAAAGTGATTGTTTTACAGTGGGTTATCTGGAATTTTTAAGGCTGTCACAAAACCGCAATTCTGTCCGCTGGCGGGTCAGAGATCGTTGAGATTATCGAGAACCTTCGCCAGGGAGAGGTTCATTTTTTCCATCTGGGCGGCACTCATGCCCTTAAATCCCTTCTCAAAAACCTTGCTGGCGAGACGGTGCGCGTCGGCCACTTTTTCGCGTCCGACATCGGTAAGCATCACTTCGGTCACCCTTGCATCCTGCACGCTGCTGGCGGTGGTCACCATGCCGTCATCGCGCAGGCGACCGACAATTTTGGTGACAGTCGGCATTTTGGTCATCGCGTACTCGGAGATCTGAGAGATGCTGGCTTTGCCATACTGCTCGGTGATCATCAATACCCGAAAGCGGGAGACATCGAGCTGCACCTTTTTCAGTTCAATTTCCATCACTTGCGTGTAGCGCGCGTAGACATTAACTATCCAGTAAAACGGGAACGCTTCGCGATGAAAGCCGGAATCGGTGTCCGACGATGGGGGGATATGACTCATGAGGTTCCTTTCCTGAAGCGGCGCAATGGCGGCAATTATACCCGCTATTTCCCGCCCGCTATAGCCTCTTCACACCCACCAGCGGGTGCTGCCGCGCAGCGAGGCTGGCGAAAGCCGATCGATCTCGCATTACGATTCAAAAATGCTACGTGATTAACAATTGCGTATCATTTTTTAAACATAAAATTGACGTCCATACCTGCGGTTTTCTATACGTTAGCCACGTGTTCAGGTTGCACGGGACAACAATACCTATAATCGCAATGTGGAGCTTTTCATGAACGACAGTCCATCGATGGAACAGACACGCTCCGACGTGCTCGCTCCCCCCTCCTCTGCCGACGCCACGCTGGATCCGCGTCAGCAGATCGTGATCAAAAAGTTGTTCCGGAGACTGATCACTTTTTTGTTCATCCTGTTCGTCTTCTCGTACCTCGACCGCATCAACATTGGCTTTGCCGGCCTGACGATGGGCAAAGATCTGGGCCTGACCAGCACCATGTTTGGTCTGGCCACCACCCTGTTTTACGTGATGTACGTGATCTGCGGGATCCCGAGCAACGTGATGCTAAGTATCGTGGGCGCCCGGCGCTGGATCGCCATTCTGATGGTGGTCTGGGGGATTGCGTCCACCGCCACCATGTTCGCCACCGGCCCTGGTAGTTTGTATGTGCTGCGCATGATGGTGGGGATCGCCGAAGCGGGCTTC
Source organism: Silvania sp. (assembly GCF_051656365.1). NCBI lineage: Bacteria > Pseudomonadati > Pseudomonadota > Gammaproteobacteria > Enterobacterales > Enterobacteriaceae > Silvania > Silvania sp. The sequence continues at coordinate 14,274 of NZ_JBOGBT010000050.1, forward strand.
CTGCCGGGCCTGCTGCTGTATTTAACCTTCTGGTTCCCGGCGCACTATCGTGCACGCGCCAACGCCCTGTTTATGATTGCCATGCCGGTTACGATGGCGCTGGGGTCGCTGGCCTCGGGGTATATTCTGAACCTCGACGGGGTAATGAACCTGAAGGGCTGGCAGTGGCTGTTCCTGCTGGAAGGTTTCCCGTCGGTGATTCTGGGCTTTGTGGTCTGGTTCTGGCTGGATGACAGCCCGTCGAAGGCGCGCTGGCTGACCGACGATGACAAAGCCTGTCTG
>NZ_JBOGBT010000051.1:0-23756 GCF_051656365.1 Silvania sp.
GCAGATTCTCTTGACACCGTTGAGCTGGTAATGGCTCTGGAAGAAGAGTTTGATACTGAGATTCCGGACGAAGAAGCTGAGAAAATCACCACCGTTCAGGCTGCCATTGATTACATCAACGGTCACCAGGCGTAAGTGAGCATCTCCAGGCGGTCATTCGACCGCCTGTGTTTTTTCTTGTGTAGTCCCCCGATTCTCTTTTTTTCCCTCCCTGGAGGACAAGCGTGTCTAAGCGTCGTGTAGTTGTGACCGGACTTGGCATGTTATCTCCTGTCGGCAATACCGTAGAGTCCACCTGGAAAGCTCTCCTTGCCGGTCAGAGTGGCATCAGCCTAATCGACCATTTCGATACTAGCGCCTATGCAACGAAATTTGCTGGCTTAGTAAAGGATTTTAACTGTGAAGAAATCATCTCGCGCAAAGAACAGCGCAAGATGGATGCCTTCATTCAATATGGAATTGTTGCAGGCTGGCAGGCCATGCAGGATTCTGGCCTTGAAATTACGGAAGAGAACGCAACCCGTATCGGCGCCGCTATCGGCTCCGGGATTGGCGGTCTTGGCTTAATCGAGGAAAACCATGCCTCTCTGGTAAACGGTGGCCCGCGTAAGATTAGCCCGTTCTTTGTTCCGTCAACGATTGTTAACATGGTGGCCGGTCATCTGACCATCATGTTCGGCCTGCGTGGCCCTAGCATCTCTATCGCGACAGCCTGTACTTCCGGCGTGCACAACATCGGCCAGGCGGCGCGTATCATCGCTTACGGCGATGCAGATGCTATGGTTGCCGGTGGTGCTGAAAAAGCCAGTACCCCTCTGGGTGTCGGTGGTTTTGGTGCTGCGCGTGCGCTGTCTACCCGTAACGACAACCCGCAGGCGGCAAGCCGTCCGTGGGATAAAGACCGTGATGGTTTTGTGCTGGGCGACGGTGCGGGCATGGTCGTACTGGAAGAGTACGAACACGCGAAGAAACGTGGCGCAAAAATTTATGCAGAAATCATTGGTTTCGGCATGAGCAGCGATGCTTATCACATGACCTCTCCGCCGGAAGACGGGGCAGGTGCTGCGCTGGCAATGGTTAACGCTATCCGCGATGCGGGTATCGAACCGGGCCAGATTGGCTATGTGAATGCGCACGGTACCTCTACGCCCGCGGGCGACAAAGCAGAAATGCAGGCCGTTAAGTCTGTGTTTGGCGATGCAGCCAGCCGTGTGATGGTGAGCTCCACCAAATCCATGACCGGACACCTGTTAGGTGCAGCGGGTGCAGTAGAGTCTATCTACTCCATCCTTGCGCTGCGCGATCAGGCTGTTCCGCCAACCATCAACCTGGATAACCCGGATGAAGGTTGCGATCTGGACTTCGTTCCGCACGAAGCACGCCAGGTCAGCGGTCTGGAGTACACCCTGTGTAACTCCTTCGGCTTCGGTGGCACCAACGGCTCTCTGATCTTTAAAAAGGTCTGACGCTGTAAGTCGGGTTAGCCACTGTGCTACCCGACAAATTGATAAAAAAGGTCCGCTTGTCGGGCCTTTTTTATTCAGTTTTCTTCCCTTGTCCCAGGCATTTCATCCTGCCAAACTACCCGACCACCTTTAAGGAGCCACCATGTTCTTGATAAATGGCATGAAGCAGGCAGTTCTTCCGGCGAGTGACAGGGCTATCCAGTTTGGCGACGGCTGTTTTACCACGGCGCGCATTGTAGAGGGCAGAGTCTGTATGCTTGATGCTCACCTGCAACGCCTGCAGGTGGCCTGCGAAAAACTGTTCATCGCTTTTACCGCGTGGCAGGAACTGACTGGCGAAATGATTGAGCTGGCGCAGGGTGTTGAGCGCGGCGTGCTCAAAGTCATTATTAGCCGTGGCAGCGGCGGCAGAGGTTACAGCGCGGCCAACTGCCAGCATCCCGTGCGAATCCTTTCCGTTTCCGCTTATCCTGTCCATTACGATCGCTGGCGCGTCGAGGGGATTACCCTGGCGTTAAGTCCGGTCCGTCTGGGACGTAACCCGCAGCTTGCCGGAATTAAACATCTTAATCGCCTTGAGCAGGTGTTGATCCGTACCCATCTTGAACAGACAACCGCCGATGAAGCGCTGGTTCTTGACAGCGACGGGTTCATTACGGAATGCTGTGCGGCAAATTTATTCTGGCGACGGGGCCGTGATGTATTTACCCCCCGGCTGGATCAGGCAGGGGTGAACGGCCTGATGCGACAGTTTTGTCTGCAACAGTTGGCACTCGCGGGATCCCGCGTTGTCGAAGTGTACGAGCGTGAGGCCGCGCTGAGCAGCGTTGACGAAATAGTCGTCTGTAATGCCCTGATGCCGGTGATCCCAGTCCGCCAGTATGGTTCTCAACGCTTGTCATCGCGTGAGTTGTACTCATTTTTAGCCCCTCTGTGTGAGCAAACCAGATAGTCATGAAGAAAATGCTACGTTTTATTCTCCTCGTCATTGTCGTGCTGGGCATCGCCGCTGGCGTGGGGATGTGGAAGGTTCGCCAGTTGGCGGGCAGCCCAATTCTTATCGCTGAAGAGACCATCTTCACCCTGAAAGCGGGCACCGGGCGCCTCGCGCTGGGCGATCAGCTGTATGCTGATAAGATCATTAACCGTCCGCGCGTCTTCCAGTGGTTGCTGCGCGTGCAGCCGGAGCTGTCGCATTTCAAAGCGGGAACGTACCGCCTGACCCCGGGAATGACCGTCACCGAGATGCTGCAGTTACTCGAAAGCGGTAAAGAAGCCCAGTTCCCGCTTCGTCTGGTAGAAGGGATGCGGCTGAGCGATTACCTGCAGCAGCTGCGTAATGCCCCCTATATCAAGCACACCCTGCCGGACGACAGCTATGCGACCGTGGCCAGGGTGCTAAAGTTTGACCATCCCGAGTGGGTAGAGGGCTGGTTCTGGCCCGATACCTGGATGTATACCGCTGGCACCACGGATGTGGCCCTGCTGCAGCGTGCGCACAAGAAAATGGTCGAGGCAGTCGATAAAACCTGGGAAGGGCGGATGGACGGTCTGCCGTATCAGGATCAAAACCAGTTTGTGACCATGGCCTCCATCGTCGAGAAAGAGACTGCGGTTGCCCACGAGCGCGATCAGGTTGCTTCGGTCTTTATTAATCGTCTGCGTATTGGCATGCGCCTGCAGACCGACCCGACCGTTATTTACGGAATGGGGGAGAACTACAAAGGCAAGATTTCGCGTGCAGACCTGGAAACCCCAACGGCTTATAATACCTACGTCATTAGCGGATTACCGCCGGGACCTATCGCTACGCCGGGTCAGGCGTCACTGACGGCTGCCGCACATCCGGCGAAAACGCCGTATCTCTATTTCGTCGCCGACGGAAAGGGTGGACACACATTTAACACCAATCTTGCCGGTCATAATCGTTCGGTCCAGGACTATCTGAAGGCACTTAAGGAAAAAAATGCGCAGTAATTACATCGTCATTGAGGGGCTGGAAGGCGCCGGAAAAACAACCGCACGGAATACGGTGGTTGAGACGCTTAAACAGCAAGGCATCGAAGAGATGATCTTCACCCGCGAACCGGGCGGCACGCAGCTGGCAGAAAAACTGCGCAGCCTGGTGCTGGACATAAAATCGGTCGGCGATGAGGTGATTACTGACAAAGCAGAAGTCATGATGTTCTACGCCGCGCGCGTGCAGCTAGTTGATACGGTGATTAAGCCCGCGCTTGCACGCGGCTGCTGGGTGATTGGCGATCGCCATGACCTCTCCACGCAAGCCTATCAGGGCGGCGGTCGTGGTATTGACCAGCAGATGCTCGCGACGCTTCGCGATGCAGTGCTGGGAGATTTTCGTCCGAACCTGACGCTGTACCTCGACGTCACGCCAGAAGTGGGCCTGAAGCGTGCCCGCGCGCGCGGTGAACTGGATCGCATTGAGCAGGAGTCGCTGGACTTTTTCAATCGTACCCGTGCCCGTTACCGTGAACTTGCCGCGCAGGACAGCAGCATCCGCACCATTGATGCCACACAGCCGCTGGACGATGTGTTGAATGACATTCGTAACACGATCACCGACTGGCTGCAGGAACAACAGGCATGAAATGGTATCCATGGCTGCGCCCGCACCTTGAGCAGCTGGTCAACAGCTATCAGTCTGGACGGGGGCATCATGCGTTACTGATTCAGTCGCTGTCGGGTATGGGCGATGATGCGCTGATCTACGCCATCAGCCGCTACATGATGTGCCAGCAACCACAGGGACATAAAAGCTGCGGCCAGTGCCGGAGCTGTCAGCTGATGCAGGCCCAGACGCACCCGGACTATTACACGCTTGAGCCGGAGAAGGGAAAAACCTCCCTCGGCATCGATGCAGTGCGTGCAGTTAACGAAAAATTGTACGAACGCGCGCGTCTTGGCGGAGCAAAAGTCGTCTGGTTGAAAGATGCCGCCCAGCTCACCGAAGCGGCGGCCAACGCGTTGCTCAAAACGCTGGAAGAGCCACCAGAGAATACCTGGTTCCTGCTGGCCTGCCGTGAACCGGGCCGACTGCTGGCAACGTTGCGTAGCCGCTGTCGTCTGCATCATCTCAGCGTACCGCCGGAAGCCTGGGCAATCAGCTGGCTTGCACGAGAAGTGACGGTGTCACAAGAGGCAGCGCTGAGCGCGCTGCGTCTGTGCGGCGGCGCGCCTGCCGCGGCGCTGGACTTATTGCAGCAGAAGGTCTGGGCGCAGCGGGAGCTGCTTTGTCAGACGCTCGGTGCAGTGCCTGATAGCGGCGACTGGCTGAGTTTGCTGTCAGTGTTAAACCATGATCAGGCGAGCGAACGGCTGCACTGGCTCGCGGCCTTGCTGCTTGACGCACTCAAAATTCAGCAGGGCGCGACCCTGCTCAGCAATGCCGATGCCTGGCCGCTCGTCAGCAACCTCGCGCAACGCCTGCCGGGCGTGGCGCTGCGCGCTATGTTTAGTGACGTGTGCCAGTGTCGGGAACACCTTCTTAGCGTAACGGGGCTGAACCGGGAGCTGGTTCTGACTGACCTGTTACTCACTTTTGAGCATTACCTGCAACCGGGCACCACATTGCCCATTTCTCACCTCTGAGAGAGACATTATGTTTTTAGTCGACTCACACTGCCATCTTGATGGCCTGGATTATCAATCCCTGCATAAAAACGTCGATGACGTGCTGGCGAAAGCCGCCGCCCGCGACGTGAAATTTTGTCTGGCCGTGGCCACGACCTTACTTGGCTACCGCACCCTGCGCGAACTGGTGGGCGTACGCGACAACGTGGTGTTTTCCTGCGGCGTCCATCCCCTGAACCAGGACGAAGCTTACGACGTTGAGGATTTACGCCGCATGGCGGCGGAAGAGGGCGTCGTCGCTATGGGGGAGACCGGGCTGGATTATTTTTATACGCCGGAAACAAAACCCCGCCAGCAGGAGTCGTTTCGCGATCATATCCGCATAGGCCGGGAGCTGAACAAGCCGGTGATCGTCCATACCCGCGATGCGCGCGCCGATACGCTTCAGATCCTGAAAGAAGAAAAGGTGACGGATTGTGGTGGCGTACTACACTGTTTCACAGAAGACAGAGAAACAGCGGGCAAGCTGCTGGATATGGGTTTTTATATCTCGTTTTCCGGGATCGTGACGTTCCGTAATGCGGAGCAGCTACGTGAGGCTGCGCGCTACGTACCGCTCGATCGCCTGCTGGTGGAAACAGATTCCCCGTATCTGGCTCCGGTACCGCATCGCGGTAAAGAAAATCAACCCGCGATGGTACGGGATGTGGCCGAGTATATGGCCGTTTTGAAAGGCGTCGAGGTTGAAGAACTGGCACGCATTACCACAGATAACTTTGCCAGCTTGTTTCACATCAACCCCTCCCGCCTGCAATCTGCCTGATTAGCCTGTTTTTTTAAGGCTCGTAATTAATAATCAAAGCGAGTACAGTTCACCGCCCTTTTTGGGGCGGTGAAGGCTTTTCTGGAGACATTTAGTAACAGCTTTTGTAAAATTCTGAAAGTTTTTCAGAGGCCTTAAGCTGAAACGTGATAGCCGTCAAACAAAGATACGCGGATTTATTTTACTCTGTGTAATAAATAAAGGGCGCTTAGATGTCCTGTCCACGGCACGGTTCTCCCCCCGGGCCAATGCGTGAAAACGTAAAAAAAGCACAAATACTCAGGAGCACTCTCAATTATGTTTAAGAATGCATTTGCTAACCTGCAGAAGGTCGGTAAATCGCTGATGCTGCCAGTATCCGTACTGCCTATCGCAGGTATCCTGCTGGGCGTCGGTTCTGCAAACTTCAGCTGGCTGCCAGCCGTAGTTTCTCATGTGATGGCCGAAGCAGGCGGTTCTGTTTTTGCAAACATGCCACTGATCTTCGCCATCGGCGTTGCGCTTGGCTTCACCAATAACGACGGCGTATCTGCACTGGCCGCTGTAGTTGCATACGGCATCATGGTTAAGACCATGGCTGTGGTTGCACCTCTGGTACTGCACTTGCCACCTGAAGAGATCGCGTCAAAACACCTGGCTGATACCGGTGTTCTGGGCGGGATTATCTCGGGTGCGATTGCGGCCTATATGTTTAACCGCTTCTATCGCATCAAGCTGCCTGAGTATCTGGGCTTCTTTGCTGGTAAGCGTTTTGTTCCAATCATCTCTGGCCTGGCGGCGATTTTCACTGGCGTGATCCTCTCCTTCATCTGGCCTCCGATTGGTTCCGCAATCCAGACCTTCTCCCAATGGGCTGCTTACCAGAACCCGGTTGTGGCGTTCGGTATCTACGGCTTCATTGAGCGTTGCTTGGTACCGTTTGGTCTGCACCACATCTGGAACGTTCCTTTCCAGATGCAGATCGGCGAATACACCAACGCAGCAGGTCAGGTCTTCCATGGCGACATCCCTCGTTACATGGCTGGCGACCCAACTGCAGGCAAACTGTCTGGTGGCTTCCTGTTCAAAATGTACGGTCTGCCGGCTGCTGCGATTGCAATCTGGCACTCTGCTAAACCAGAGAACCGTGCAAAAGTGGGCGGCATCATGATCTCCGCAGCGCTGACCTCGTTCCTGACCGGTATCACCGAGCCGATCGAGTTCTCCTTCATGTTCGTTGCGCCGATCCTGTACATCATCCACGCGGTACTGGCAGGACTGGCATTCCCAATCTGTATTCTGCTGGGTATGCGTGACGGTACATCCTTCTCGCACGGTCTGATCGACTTCATCGTACTGTCTGGTAACAGCAGCAAACTGTGGCTGTTCCCAATCGTGGGTGCGTGCTACGCGGTGCTGTACTACACCATCTTCCGCGTGCTGATCAAAGCACTGGACCTGAAAACACCAGGCCGTGAAGATGCGTCTGACGACGTGAAATCAACGTCTACCAGCGAAATGGCGCCAGCGCTGATTGCAGCTTTCGGCGGCCGTGACAACATCACTAACCTGGACGCGTGTATCACTCGTCTGCGTGTGAGCGTTGCCGATGTGGCTAAAGTTGACCAACCTGGCCTGAAAAAATTGGGCGCAGCGGGCGTTGTTGTTGCAGGTTCGGGTGTTCAGGCAATTTTCGGTACTAAATCCGATAACCTGAAAACCGAAATGGATGAATACATCCGCAACAACTAAGTTGTGACCTGGGGAGACTAAGGCAGCCGAATGGCTGCCTTTTTTACGTCTGTGGTTTATGAAACGCCCGGTGGCGCTGCGCTTACCTGAGCCAGAGCATAGCCACCACACGTAAAAAAGGGAGCCATTTGGCTCCCTTAAACAGTGGGTTAATGATTAGAACTGATAGCTGGCGGTTACGCTCACGTTACGCGGTTCGCCATAAACAATCTCACCCTCGACGTTGGTGTCGTAAGTCTTATCGAAGAGGTTGTTCAGATTACCCTGCAGGGAGAAGTTTTTGGTGACCTGATAACGCGTGAAGAGGTCCACCAGCGCGTAGCTGCCTTGCGATGCACGCCAGGTGCCGTACGGGGTATCCTGGTAAGTGTACACACCGTTTTGCCAGTTAACGCCACCGCCAACGGTCAGCTCAGGCATAACCGGCAGACGATAGCTGGTAAACAGTTTCACGGTGGTACGCGGCAGGTTCGGGTTAACCGCTTTGCCTTCGTTATCTTCCGCGACGTAACGTGTTGCACCGAAGGTCATCTGCCAGTTATCCGTCAGCGCGCCGTTGATTTCGAACTCAACGCCTTTGCTCACGGTGCCGTCTACGCTCTTGTATGCCGTATCCGTGGAGCCCTGAATCATCTGGCCGGTGCTTTGGCCCAGGTTATCCTGCTCGATGCGGAACACGGACAGCGTGGTGGTCAGACGGCTGTTCATCCAGTCGGATTTCAGGCCGGCTTCGTAGTTATTACCGGTGATCGGGGAAAGGTATTTACCCGAGCTGTCGCGGTAGTTCTGCGGCTGGAAGATAGAGGTATAGCTGGCGTAGGTCGACCAGTTGTCATTGATGTCGAAGACCAGACCCGCGTAAGGCGTGGTGTGGTTCTGCTCCATGCCGTAGGTCAGGGTGTCGACGCGCCAGTTGGTGTAACGCGCGCCCAGAATCAGGTGCAGCGGGTCGGCCAGCGAAATACGGGTTGCCGCATAGACCGACTTCATGTCGGTGGTGTCGTCCTGTGCCAGCGACTGCGATCCCCAGTTGGTTTCCGGGAAATGGCCGTTATAGTCGTAGAAATTGCCCAGCTCATCCGGGTAGACGTTCGCCCAGGAGTTGGTATAGCGGTTTGTCTGACGGCTGAAGCTGCCGCCAATCATTACGGTATGCTGACGGCCTAACAGCTCATAGCCACCGTCTGCAAACAGGTCCACCGCATCCACTTTACGAATACCGCTGTTCCAGCCGGTACCGCCAACGTAATCATAACCTGGACCGTAACTCGCGTACGGGCCGACGAGGTTGCCAGTGCTCTTATCGACAAAGGCATCAATATACATCGCCTTACTGTCGAATTTGGCTTCGGTATGGGTCGCATTCAGCGTCGCCTGCCAGTCGTCAGCAAAGCGCTGCTTCAGGGTAAAGAAGACTTTGTTGAACTCTTTGTCGTTGTACGCCCAGTCAGGCGACGTGCTGTGGGCACGATCGTAATGCAGGACGCTGCCGTCGGTGTTCCAGCGCGGCAGGCCACCCCAGGTCTGGTTGTTGGTGTCGTTACGCTGATATTCGTAGCCGGCGGATAACGAAGTGCTGGTGCCCAGGTCGGCGTCGAGGATACCGGAGAAGAAGGTGCGTTTCTGGTTATTGTGGTCGAGCCAGGAGTCGCTGTCCTGATATCCCGCCACGATGCGGCCGCGAAGATTGCCGTCTTCCGTCAGCGGGCTTTGCATGTCCATCACGTAGCGCTGTTTGTTCCAGCTACCGTATTCTGCAGACAAATTACCTTTAAATTCGCGGCTGGTGGCATGCTTACGCACCATATTGATCGCCGCAGACGGGTTGCCTGTTCCGGTCATCAGACCGTTTGCGCCGCGTACGATTTCAACGCGCTCATACAGAGCCGTGTCTGACTGAGAATCACCCAGGTTCCAGCGCGATTCGAAATAGGTGGGAATGCCATCGAGCATATAGTTATCAATGGCAAAACCACGGGAGTAAAAGTTGCTGCGGTCGGAGTCAGTACTGACTTTGCTGATCCCCATTGTGTTGTCCATCACGTCGCCCAGGGTCTGCAGCTGCTGGTCTTCCATGCGCTGTTCGCTGACGATGGTCACCGACTGCGGAATATCACGCTGGACCATTTGCATTTTGGTGCCCACGGTCGTGGTTTTGACGCTGTAGTCCTGGCTGTCATCAGAGGCAGAACCCGACTGGGCAGTCCCATCAACAATCACGGTGTCTTCGGTCGGTGCGGCAAAGCCGGTTGCGGGGATTAACGCGAAAGCAATACAGGCTGCCAGCAGCGATGGTTTGGCGACTGGCTGGCGTTGCCCGTCCCTGGAGTGATTCATGAAAGACATCGAAAAACCCTTTCTGAGTGAATTGTGAATGTTATGCCCCAGTTCTGTAAGCACAGTCTGAGGTCGTTTTCTATGTTAAAAATGCGCATGAAAATGCAAATGCGAAATATACGCATTGTGATTAAACCTGTAAACAGACGTTTCAGCCGTAAATGAAATTAGGTTTCAGGATTTCAGGGGGAGGGGCGGTGAACGTCAGGGCAGAAATTGCACGATAAAGAAAGAAATCGAGGGATAAGGTTGAAAGGTCAGGAGAAAGTCGCTCATACTCATGCGTTGCATCACATTATTATGCGCCTGCGCCAGGTAGGTTGTTGCCGGGCACGCCGCCAGATTAAATGAATAAGGAAAACCTCATGGCTGAAGAAACCATTTTCAGTAAAATTATCCGTCGCGAGATCCCGGCAGATATCGTCTATCAGGATGAACTGGTCACGGCTTTTCGCGATATTTCACCGCAGGCGCCGACTCATATCCTGATCATTCCTAATATTCTGATTCCGACGGTCAATGATGTGAAAACTGAGCATGAAGTGGCTTTAGGCCGTATGCTGACAGTAGCAGCAAAAATTGCTGAGCAGGAAGGGGTTGCCGAAGACGGTTATCGTTTGATCATGAATTGTAATCGCCATGGTGGTCAGGAAGTTTATCACATTCATATGCATCTGCTGGGCGGTCGACCGCTGGGGCCGATGCTGGCGCATAAAGGTCTTTAACATGCAAAGAGGATGGACGGCGGCGCTGGTCGTGGTGATGCTACTGGCGGGATGCAGCAGCAAACCGTCAATACCGGTCAATGACGATCAGACGCTGGTCATGGAATCATCCGTGCTGGCGGCCGGGATCACCGCCGACCAACCTTCGCTGACGGTGAGCGACACCAATCCGTCCGCGTCCTCTTCGCTGTTTAATGAAAGAGATGAGCCGGTTACCGTCCATTACCGTTTTTTCTGGTATGACGCCAGAGGCCTGGAAATGCACCCGCTTGAGGCGCCGCGCAGCGTGACTCTCCCGGCAAGATCGGCGATCACGCTGTACGGCAGCGCGAATTATCTGGGTGCGCATAAGGTCAGACTTTATCTATATCTTTGAGGGGTGAACCTTGATTAAAAACATCAGTCGTTACGCGCTCGTCACGGCTTTTGCACTTTTCCTGTCGGGCTGTATTAGCCGCACTGAGCAGCCACCTGCGCCGGTAGAAGAAGTGAAGCCGGGCACCGAGCAGCCGGTTCAGCCGACGCAGCCGGTCCCGGTGGTGCCAAGCGTGCCAACGGTACCGTCGCAGCCGGGTCCGATTGAACATCCGGATGCCACCGCTCAGCCTGCGCCGCGCGAACGTCATTACGACTGGAACGGTGCGATGCAGCCGATGGTGGGTAAAATGCTGCAGGCCCAGGGCGTTACCGCAGGCAGCGTGTTGCTGGTGGATAGCGTCAATAACCGCACCAATGGCAGCCTGAACGCCGGTGAAGCGACGGAAACCCTGCGCAATGCGCTGGCGAACAACGGGAAATTTACTCTGGTGTCGGCCCAGCAGCTGGGTGTGGCCAAGCAGCAGTTAGGCCTTTCACCGCAGGACAGCCTCGGATCGCGCAGTAAAGCTATCGGCATTGCCCGCAACGTGGGCGCGCAGTACGTGCTTTACTCCAGTGCGACCGGCAACGTCAACGCACCAGCCCTGCAAATGCAGCTGATGCTGGTTCAGACAGGTGAAATTATCTGGTCAGGTAAAGGTGCAGTTCAGCAACAGTAATCTGACGCGCGACACGCTGATGTCGCGCTTTTTCCCGCACTATCGTCTTCTCGCGCCGCAGGCCCACCCCGGACTGAGCGGCGCGAGTTGCATTATTGAGCATGATTCGCACCGCCTGGTGCTGCGTCAGTATCATGCCGGGCTTGCCACGCGGGCCCATTTTCGCCGCCAGTATCACGCGCTACGCCATCTTCCCGCCGACCTTGCACCCAGGCCGCACTTTTTCAGCCCCGACTGGCTGGCGGTTGACTATCTGGCCGGTGATGTCGCCCCCGCGCTGCCACCCGCCCCTGAGCTTGTCGCAATGCTTATTCATCTGCATCAGCAGCCGCCGTTTGGCTGGCGCATCACCCTGATGCCGCTGCTGGAGCAATACTGGCTACAGGCTTCGCCCTCCCGGCGTACACCGTCGTGGCTACGATGGTATAAACGGCTGCAAAAACGGGGCGAGCCGCGACCTTTGAGACTGGCGCCACTGCATATGGATGTCCATGCAGGTAATATCGTCATCACCCGGTCAGGGCCCCGGCTGCTGGACTGGGAATATGCGGGTGACGGTGACATTGCGCTGGAGCTTGCCAGCGTCTGGACCGACAATAGCGCACAGCGTCAGCATCTGCTGGCCGCCTATGCGCAAGCCGCGAAGCTGGATTTAACCCTGCTACAGCGTCAGGTGGCGCGCTGGCGCCCCTGGGTACTGATGCTGATGGCGGGCTGGTTTGAGTTGCGCTGGCAGCAAACGCAAGACAAACAATTTATTGCACTGGCCGATGCAAGTTGGCGCCAGTTATCAAAAATGGAATAAGGGAGGTGTGTGTGGGTCCGGTCATGTTGGATGTGGAAGGTTATGAGCTGGATGCGGAAGAGCGTGAAATTCTGGCGCATCCGCAGGTAGGGGGCTTGATCCTGTTTACCCGCAATTATCACGATCCGGCGCAGCTGCGCGAGCTGGTTCGCCAGATCCGCGACGCTTCGCATCACCGTCTGGTGGTGGCCGTGGATCAGGAAGGCGGTCGGGTACAGCGTTTTCGCGATGGCTTTACCCGTCTGCCGGCTGCCCAGTCGTTTGCTGCGCTGCTCGGGATGGAAGAGGGCGGTAAACTGGCGCAGGATGCGGGCTGGCTGATGGCCAGCGAGATGATTGCCATGGATATTGATATCAGCTTTGCCCCGGTGCTCGACGTCGGGCATATCAGTGCCGCCATCGGTGAGCGTGCTTATCATGACGAGCCGCAAAAAGCGCTGCAGATGGCGACCCGCTTTATTGACGGCATGCATGATGCCGGAATGAAAACCACTGGCAAACATTTCCCGGGTCACGGTGCCGTGACGGCGGACTCGCATAAAGAGACCCCGCGCGATCCGCGCGCTGAGGCGCAGATCCGCGCCAGAGACATGTCTATCTTCCGCTCGCTTATCAGCGACAACAAGCTCGATGCCATTATGCCTGCGCATGTGATCTACACCGATGTTGATCCGCGCCCGGCCAGCGGCTCGCCGCATTGGCTAAAAACCGTGCTGCGTCAGGAGCTGGGCTTTAACGGTGTGATTTTCTCTGACGATCTGTCGATGGAAGGGGCGGCGATCATGGGGAGCTACGCGGAACGCGGTCAGGCATCGCTGGATGCGGGTTGCGATATGATCCTGGTCTGCAATAATCGTAAAGGTGCCGTCAGCGTGTTGGATAACCTGTCGCCGATCAATGCTGAGCGTGTTACACAATTGTATCATAAAGGTTCTTTTAGCCGTCAGGAGCTGCGGGATTCCGCACGCTGGAAAACCGTGAATGCGCAGCTTGAGGCGCTTCATGAGCAATGGCAGGCGCATAAAGCGGAGCAGTAACCCTTCCTGGTAAGCGTAGTGTGGCGAGGATACGATGATCATCTATTTGCACGGTTTTGATTCGAACAGTCCCGGTAATCACGAGAAAGTCCTGCAGTTGCAGTTTATTGATCCGGATGTACGGCTGATTAGCTACAGCACGCGTCATCCGAAACACGATATGCAGCATCTGCTGAAAGAAGTGGACAAAATGCTGCAGCTAAACGTTGATGAGCGTCCGTTGATTTGCGGCGTCGGCCTGGGGGGATACTGGGCGGAGCGTATTGGCTTCTTGTGTGATATCCGCCAGGTGGTGTTCAACCCGAACCTGTTCCCGAATGAGAACATGGAGGGCAAAATCGACCGGCCGGAAGAGTATGTGGATATCGCCACCAAATGCGTGAGCAACTTCCGCGAGAAGAACCGCGATCGCTGCCTGGTGATCCTCTCCCGCAGCGACGAAGCCCTTAACAGTTCGCGCTCGGCGGAGCTACTGCACCACTACTATGAAATTGTCTGGGATGAACAGCAGACGCATAAGTTCAAGAATATCGCCCCGCACCTGCAGCGCATCAAGGCCTTTAAAACCTTAGGTTAATCCCCTCGCTTTTTCACCTAAACCCGGCAACGAAACGTTAGCCGGGTTTTCTTTTTGCTAAGCTTGATTAATTTTCAAGCGGCAAAACTTGACGCACATCAATTTTGGTATGACCAATGCACCGATCATGTTATTCTCATGGCAGTTGAATGGTTTCAGTGCTGTAACTTGTTGTTAACTAAAGGTTATTTTTATAACTTTTAGTTAACAATTGGTTAATAATTTGAGGGGGTCACGTTGACTACGCCATTGAAAAAGATAGTGATTGTGGGCGGCGGTGCTGGCGGTTTAGAACTGGCTACGCAGCTGGGTAAAAAGCTCGGACGCGGTAAAAAAGCCAAAGTTACGCTCGTTGATCGCAACCATAGCCATCTGTGGAAACCGCTGCTGCACGAAGTGGCCACCGGCTCTCTGGATGAGGGCGTGGATGCGCTGAGCTATCTGGCGCATGCGCGCAACCACGATTTCCAGTTCCAGCTGGGTTCAGTGATGGACATCAATCGTGAAAGCAAAACCATTACCCTGGCGGAGCTGCGCGATGAGAAGGGCGAGCTGCTGGTGCCGGAGCGCAAGCTGGCGTACGACACCCTGGTAATGGCGCTGGGCAGTACCTCCAACGACTTCAACACCCCGGGCGTGAAAGAGCACTGCATCTTCCTCGACAACCCGCACCAGGCGCGTCGTTTCCACCAGGAAATGCTGAACCTGTTCCTGAAATACTCCAATAACCTCGGCGCGAATGGCAAGGTCAACATTACCATCGTCGGCGGCGGTGCGACCGGCGTTGAGCTCTCTGCCGAACTGCATAACGCGGTGAAACAGCTGCACAGCTACGGTTACAAAGGTTTGACCAACGACGCGCTGAACGTAACGCTGGTGGAAGCGGGTGAGCGTATTCTGCCTGCGCTGCCGCCGCGAATCTCCAGCGCTGCACACAGCGAGCTGACCAAGATGGGCGTGCGTGTCCTGACCCAGACAATGGTCACCAGCGCCGATGAACACGGTCTGCACACCAAAGATGGCGAGCACATCAAAGCCGATCTGATGGTCTGGGCGGCGGGCATTAAAGCGCCTGATTTCATGAAAGAGATCGGTGGTCTGGAAACCAACCGCATCAACCAGCTGGTGGTGGAACCGACGCTGCAAACGACGCGCGATCCGAATATCTACGCCATCGGCGACTGCGCCTCTTGTGCCCGTCCGGAAGGCGGATTTGTGCCGCCGCGCGCCCAGGCCGCACACCAGATGGCCAGCCTGGCGCTGCATAACATCCTCGCCCAGGAGAAGGGCAAAACCCTGAAGACCTACGTCTACAAAGACCACGGCTCTCTGGTGTCGCTCTCTAACTTCTCAACCGTCGGCAGCCTGATGGGTAACCTGATGCGTGGCTCGATGATGGTGGAAGGGCGTATTGCACGCTTCGTCTACATCTCGCTGTACCGTATGCACCAGGTCGCGCTACACGGTTACTTCAAAACCGGGCTGATGATGCTGGTGGGCAGTATCAACCGGGTGATCCGTCCGCGCCTGAAGCTGCACTGATCCCTGCGCCCCTCCGCACGCGCCGGAGGGGCTTTTTACAGCATATCGCTCTGCACAATGCCTTTCACAGGCTAAGAGTTCTCTGAATCACGCCGTTTTCCCGCTTGTTCCCCCATTTTTGCGCCCTTATCTGATTTGCGATTACCCCTCTTTGGTTGCAGAATTGTTACCAATAGCAATAAAAAGGAGGTTGTCCCGTGAATAAATCCATGGTGGCAGGTATAGGGATTGGCGTGGTTGCCGCGTTAGGCGTGGCGGCAGTTGCCAGTCTGAATGTGTTTGAGCGTGGCCCGCAGTATGCACAGGTCGTTTCGGCGACCCCGATTAAAGAGACGGTTAAATCTCCGCGCCAGGAGTGCCGTAACGTCACCGTGACGCACCGTCGTCCTGTACAGGATGAAAACCGGATTGCCGGTTCCGTACTGGGCGCGGTAGCGGGCGGCGTGATTGGTCATCAGTTTGGCGGGGGGCGTGGGAAAGATATCGCCACCGTAGCAGGTGCGTTGGGGGGCGGCTATGCCGGTCATCAGGTTCAGGGCGCTATGCAGGATCGTGACACCTACACCACCACGCAGCAGCGCTGTAAAACCGTGTATGACAAATCGGAAAAAATGCTCGGTTACGATGTGACGTACAAAATTGGCGATCAGCAGGGCAAAATCCGCATGGATAAAGACCCCGGCACGCAAATTCCGCTGAACAATGAAGGTCAGCTGGTACTGAATAACAAAGCATAAAAAAATCTGTTCTCTGCACTTGGCTCCCCATTCGCTCAGGCTGGGGAGCTTTTTTTGTGCATAAAAAAGACCTTCTCATGCCCACGCATAGCGCGGCAAAGACAAGGTCTTTCTTAAGGCAGGGCTGGGTTACAGTGGTTACAGGTCAAAATCGTTATACTGTCGCAGTAGCAAAAATCCCGTAATCAGTACGGAGACAAAAGCAAATAAAACTGAACCACCACATAAAACCCAGAGACCGAATAACACAGTGATTACTATCAACACCTTAATCAATGGTAATAGTAAAATCATGTCTATTCTCCTTCTGAATGTGATTAGCCAGAAAAGCAGGTTCCGTGGTTAATTTCCGCTAATCATTAGCAGAACAATTATCACTCGTTAAGAATAGCAGGTGGTTGACGAGAGGGGATCGGTTTTAGCGAGTTTTCGGCAAAGCCGAGCGGGCAGGATAAGATCAGGGCGGGGTACCGCCCTGAATCGTCAGGCTTTTAGCAGTTCAGGCCACAGGCGCAGGGTCATGCGCGTAATCTTCTGCAAATTCTCCAGGCTTGCGCCTTCGCGGGCGCTGATCGACATGCCCTGTAAAATACAGCTCAGATACTGTGCCAGGGCTTTAGGATCGCATCCGGCGGGGATCTCACCGCGCTGCTGGCGCTGGAACAAAAACTGGCTCAGCGTCTCTTCCTGCATCGCATGCCGGGATTTCACCGTTAAGGCAATCTCTTTTGATGCAGCAGCAAGCGTCGCGGAGGTGTTGATCATAAAGCAGCCCGCCGGCGTCTCTTTGCTGGTGAAGCAGGTGGCGACGGCGGTGAAATAGTCTTCCAGCGCTTGTTCTACGCGCTTCTCTTCGCAAAACAGCTGGGCTTCGTGGCGGGCGGCGAAGCAGGTGATATAGCGATCCAGCACCGCACGGAACAGCCCCTCTTTATTGGTAAATTCAGCATACAGCGTCGGCGCTTTGGCCCCGGTCGCTTCCACAAGATCGGCAAGCGAAGTCGCTTCGTACCCGTGCTGCCAGAACAGCGTCATAGCCTTATCGAGCGCCGCGTCCCTGTCGAACACTTTTGGTCGGCCACGGCTTTTTTTTACGCAACGCGTGTCGTCGGTTGTCATCAGCCGTTGTACCTCTGTTGGTTTGTTGAACGACCATTATAAAAATAATCCAGGGTGACGACCAGCGCTGATTGCATAAAAAACTTCTCTTTATATCAATATGAATTTTAACGCTTTTGAATTTATTTTAACGGTCGTTATAAAAATAATTTGACGTGTGACCCGGATCACACTTATCATTTAGTTATCGATCGTTAAGTTAATTCTTACGACCTCCCTGTCATCTGCAATTAAGGTAATAAATATGAAAAACGTAAAAATGCTGATCGCCGCTACCGTACTGAGCTCACTCTCATTTGCCAGCTTTGCTGCCGTTCAGGTACAGGCCACGCCTGCCGATCAACAGAAACTTGGCACCATCTCGGCGAATGCCGGGACTAACCTGAGTTCACTGGAAAGCCAGCTGGCGCAAAAAGCCGATGAAATGGGTGCGAAATCGTTCCGTATCACCTCTGTTACCGGTCCGAACAACCTGCACGGTACTGCGGTTATCTACAAATAAGCAGTGCATAACCCTCTTATGCCACTGCGATAAAAAAACGCTCTGCACAGGCAGAGCGTTTTTTTTTGCGTAAAATATTACAGCGACTGGATTTCAGAATGACGGGTCACGTCAATCGGCATCCCGGCACGCGCCTCCAGAGCACGCTCCATTACCGCCTCATCAGCGCTGGCTTTAAAGCTCTGCATTGCGGCATTCAGCACAATCGGCAGGGTTTGCGGATCGTCATTAAGCTGTTTCGACAGCGGCTGATGCACCTCGACAAGGCGAACACCGCCCGGCTCTTCAGAGACCTTAATCGGCGTATTCATGATATTGACCCTGGTGCCTGGCTGGATCACGCGGAACAGCGTCTCGATATCACCATCACGCAGGCGAATGCAGCCGGAACTCACGCGCATACCAATACCAAAGTCAGCATTGGTCCCGTGCAGCAGATACACCCCGCCATAGGCCGCAAGGCGGATCGCGTGATGGCCCATCGGGTTTTCCGGTCCGGCAGGGACTACGGCAGGCAAATCAATACCCTGGGCTTTATAGCGGGCGCGAATATTGGTCGTCGGGGTCCAGGTCGGATTGGCGCGTTTGTCCGACACGGTGGTCACCATCGTTGGCGTCAGGGTGTCGCTGTCCAGTTGACCGATGCCGATCGGGTAAACCGTGACCTCATTTTTACCCGGTGGGTAGTAGTAGAGGCGCAGTTCGGCGAGGTTAATCACGATCCCTTCCCGCGGGGCATCGGGCAGCAGGGTCTGTAACGGAATGGTCAGCACCGAGCCTGCGCGCGGCACGTAGGCGTCAACGCCCGGGTTGGCCTGCAGCAGCGCCAGGAAACCGACGTTGTATTTTTTGGCAATCGCTTCCAGCGAGCCGCCGTCATTTTCCACCACATGAAAGCGGTTTTCGCCCACTAACCGACTCCCGGCAGGGGGAAGAGGCCAGGTATTGGCACGCGCGGGCAGGGAAAGAGCCACCGTTGCCAGCAGCGCAGCCAGCGTTATCCAACGGGTAAAACGCGAAGAGGTCATCATCACCAGCATCCATAGCAATAAAGATTATTGTTATCTGAACGTTAATCAATAATTATGGCCAATGGGTGTGTCGGGAAATCCAGGTGAAGTGCAAAGAGTTTGTAAATTGTGCGGGAGAATAAAGTCGGGTGAGTGCAAGCACTCACCCGGCCATCCGTCAGGCAACGGTGTTCTCTTCGAGCTGACGGACGAAGGTGCGTACCCAGTCCATGCGCGTTTTGCGTTCCGCCAGATCCTGGGTGAATTTCAGCCGCGTCGGGCCATCCAGCCGGTAATGCTGGGGCTGTTTCTGCAGCAGGCCAATCAGCCACATCGGATCGACGTGGTTCTTCTCGGCAAACTCAATCACGCCGCCTTTATCATGGCTCTCCAGCTTACGGATCCCCAGCTTCTGCGCCTGCTGGCGTAAACGGGCGATATCCAGCAGGTTGCGTGCCGCATCCGGCAGCAGACCAAAGCGGTCGATCAGCTCCACTTTAATCTCGTCGAGGCTGGCTTCGTCTTTGGCGCTGGCAATGCGTTTGTAGAATGACAGGCGGGTATTCACGTCAGGGATAAAATCATCCGGCAGCAGGGCAGGCATCCGCAGTTCCACTTCGGTCTGCTGGTTGGTGAGATCTTCCAGCGACGGCTCGCGCCCGGCTTTCAGGGCATCGACGGCGTTTTCCAGCAACTCCATATACAGCGAGAAGCCGATGGTCTCCATCGAGCCGCTCTGATCTTCCCCGAGCAGCTCGCCCGCACCGCGGATCTCGAGATCGTGCGTCGCAAGCGCAAAGCCTGCGCCCAAATCTTCCAGCGAGGCGATGGCTTCAAGGCGCTTTTGCGCATCGGTGGTCATTGCTTTCGGGTGTGGGGTCATCAGCCAGGCGTAGGCCTGATGGTGCGAGCGTCCGACACGACCACGCAGCTGGTGCAGCTGCGCCAGCCCAAAGTGATCCGCCCGTTCAATAATGATGGTGTTGGCGGTAGGAATATCGATCCCGGTTTCGATAATGGTGGTGCAGACCAGCACGTTAAAACGCTGGTGGTGGAAATCGTTCATCACCCGTTCCAGCTCGCGTTCGCGCATCTGGCCGTGACCGATGGCGATCCGCGCCTCCGGCACCAGCTCGGCCAGTTTGTCTGCCGCTTTCTGGATATTCTCAACGTCGTTATAGAGGTAATAGACCTGGCCGCCGCGCAGCACTTCACGCAGGATTGCCTCGCGCACCACCAGACTATCGTACTCACGGACAAAGGTTTTCACCGCCAGACGACGGGCGGGTGGGGTGGCGATAATCGACAGGTCGCGCATGCCGCTCATCGCCATATTCAACGTGCGCGGGATCGGCGTGGCGGTAAGGGTCAGGATGTCCACGTCGGCGCGCATCGCTTTGATGCGCTCTTTGTGGCGCACGCCAAAGCGGTGCTCTTCATCGACAATCAGCAGGCCCAGATCTTTCCATTTCACGTCGCTTTGCAGCAGTTTATGGGTGCCGATCAGAATGTCGATTTTGCCTTCGCTGGCCTGCTCCAGAATAAGCGCCTGCTCTTTGGCGCTGCGAAAACGCGACAGCATCTCGATGCGCACTGGCCAGTTGGCGAAGCGGTCACGGAAGTTATCATAATGCTGCTGCGCCAGCAGGGTGGTCGGTACCAGCACCGCCACCTGCTTGTTGTTCTCCACTGCCAGGAAGGTGGCGCGCATTGCGACTTCGGTTTTACCGAAGCCCACGTCGCCGCACACCAGCCTGTCCATTGCCAGCGGCTGGCACATATCACTCAGTACCGCGTTAATCGCCTGGGCCTGATCCGGAGTGGTTTCAAACGGGAAGCTGTCGCAGAACAGCTGATACTGCTCGCGGTCGTGCTTAAAGGCATAGCCGGTTTTCGCCGCCCGCTGGGCGTAGATATCCAGCAGCTCGGCCGCCACGTCACGCACTTTTTCCGCCGCTTTTTGCCGCGCCCGCGTCCAGGCATCGCTCCCGAGCTTGTGCAGCGGGGCATTATCTTCCGCTCCGCCCGCGTAGCGGCTGATCAGATGCAGCGACGACACCGGCACGTACAGCCTGGCGTCGTTCGCATAAATCAGCATCAGGTATTCGGCCTTGATGCCACCGGCCTCCAGGGTGGTCATCCCCGCATAGCGGCCCACGCCGTGTTCCAGATGGACAATCGGCTGACCCGGATGCAGCTCCGCCAGGTTGCGGATCAACGTATCCGGGTTAATGGTGCGACGGCTGTCCTGACGACGGCGCGCCACGCGTTCGCCCAGCAGATCGCTTTCGCAGATCAGCGCCAGGTTATTCAGCGTATCGATAAACCCGTGTTCGGCAGCGCCGATCATCAGATAGCGGCCGTTACCGCTGGCCTCGTCGAGACGCAGGATCCGCTTCGGCGCCAGCTTGATGCGGCCTAACAGTTCGCCCAATGCCTCGCGACGCCCCTCGCTCTCCACCGAGAAGACAACCGGTCCGGTAAAGGCTTCGAGGAACTTACGCAGGTTATCCAGCGGGGATTTGTTCTGCGCCTGCACGGCCAGATCCGGTAAGGCCTGATAGGCCAGGTTAGTGTTGGCGGCTTTGTCCGGCAGATTGCCGGTTTTGAGCTGCACGCGCGGCCAGCGCTTGAGCTCGCTGAACAGCTCGTCGGTGCGCAGCCACAGCAGCTCCGGCTCCAGCAGCGGGCGCATCGGATCAACGCCGCGATTCTCAAAGCGCGCGCGGGTCTCACTCTCAAAGCGGGTGGCGCTGGCCTCCAGATCGCCGGTGTTGAGCACCAGCGTATTGGCCGGGAAGTAGCTGAACAGCGCTGGCAGCGGCTCGCTAAAGAACAGCGGCTGCCAGTATTCGATCCCCGCAGGCAGCGTACCTTTGCTCACCTGCTGATAGATATGCTCCGCATCGCGTTTGACCTCAAACTTATCGCGCCACTGGCTGCGGAACAGCTCGATGGCGGTTTTGTCGGTCGGGAACTCGTGGGCGGGCAGCAGGTTAATGGCCTCAACTTCCTCCAGCGTACGCTGGGTATCGGCATCAAACAGGCGCAGGCTGTCGATTTCATCATCGAAGAAATCCAGGCGATAGGGCTGGGCGCTGCCCATCGGGAACAGGTCGAGCAGGGCGCCGCGGGTGGCGTATTCCCCGTGCTCCATCACCTGATCCACATGGCGATAACCGGCGCTGTCGAGCTGGACGCGCAGGGCATCCCTTGAGAGACGCTGGCCTTTTTTCATCACCAGCGCATGCCCGTGCAGATAGCTGTGCGGGCAGACGCGCTGCATCAGGGTATTGACCGGCACAATCAGCACGCCGCGCTGCATGGTCGGCAGCTGATACAGCGTGGAGAGCCGCGAGGAGATAATTTCCTGGTGCGGCGAGAAACTGTCGTAGGGCAACGTCTCCCAGTCGGCCAGGCTGGTGATCAGATGATCGGTAAACTGGCGGATTTCATCATGCAGGCGCAGGGCGTTTTGCATGTCCGGCGCAACCAACACCACTGGCCCTGGATGGCGCTCTGCAATCTCGGCAACCAGCGTGGCGCAGGCCGCACCCGTGAGTTCACCCAACTGGCGTTGGTCGCCCGCTTTGCCGGGCAAGGTAAAACGATATTGTTCAGGCATGGCTTTGTCAGGATCTCTTATGGGCATATCACTGATACACAATGTCTTTATTATCCTTGATCGTTTTGCATTAGCAAACCCGAACCGCACGCAGCGTGAAGTCGGGCGTTAGCGCGCAGCCTGAGCCGGTGCAGGACGCGCGGGCGGGCTAAAGAAAATATCCCCCATCAGGGCGCTGGAGAGCTTGCGCGCCCCCAGTCCTACCAGCGTGCAGGCCAGCAAACTGACGAACGGATAGACCAGGATCAGCGTCAGCTCGGCCCACACCGGCCAGCGGCCCGCGTTCAGCTCGCCGATCAGCACCAGGCTGGCCCCTTCAATCAGAATGCGGTGAGTGGTGTAAATCGCAATGGTGTTAGAACCTACCACGTTCAGCAGGTTGTCAGGCTGCACGGCGTAGCGCTGCTCGAAGCGGTAAAACACGGTCATGATCAGCAGAATCGACAGCAGCGACAGCGGCAGGGGAACGTTGGCGAACCACAGCGCAACCGAGACCAGCCCAAAGGCGGCCACCGCCAGCCCGTCGCGGCGCCAGACGCGGGTTTGCATCCACGTCATCAACTGCATGCCGTACCAGGCGCCCAGGCTGTAATAGACCATATTACGCACCACGCTGTTCATTCCCCACCACGGCAGCGGCAGGAAATTAATCGCGATGCTGACCAGCGCCAGCAGGCCAATCAGCGGCAGCTTCCAGCGGTGCAGCAGTTTGCACAGTGTGAAATAGACCACCAGCGCGTAGAGGTACCACAGGCTGGTGCTGGCGGTGAGCATCCCGGTGATAAAGCCCATCAGCGAGTCGGCGTAGGCGGCGTTCGACGCGCTACTGAGATCGCGTTCCGGTGCCAGCCACGCATTCAGATGGGTCAGCGCCTGCCACTGCAATACGCCCCACAGCGCCAGCACCCAGATAATGCTCCACAGCCTTTTATTGACGCAGGTTTTCCAGTCGACGCCGTCAATGTAACGGCGGATCAGATAGCCCGAAATAAAGAAGAATACCGGCATGCGAAACGGTGCCAGATAGAGATTAAAATAGACCCAGCATTTGGCGAGCAGCGTCGAAAGCGGGGCCTGCAGCGCATCCAGATG